>NZ_MOAI01000040.1:0-52361 GCF_001976035.1 Ensifer sp. 1H6
CGGGATAGAAAGTTACGTCGTCGATCCAGCCTCGATAGCAACCTCGCGCAGGCGCCGGCGAGCGAAGACGGACAAATTGGATGGTGAGGCGCTGGTCCGAGCGCTGTTGGCTTTCAAACGCGGAGAGTCGCGGCCCGACCGCGTATCGTATCCGGTGGCGGCATCCGTGCCGCCACCTTCCATCTGAAGACAGAAATGCCAATGCGGCCGGCCCACATGTCGCCCGCAAGAGGAATACCCATGCCCCAGCCATCCGTCGTCGCCGCTCTTGCAGATATAGTCGAAGAGTTGAAGCCTGAATTCGCAGCGATGAGCGACGCGATCTGGGACTATGCCGAACTGAGCTTTCGCGAGCACCAGTCGGCGGCGACGCAAATAGCGATGCTGGAAAAGCACGGGTTTCGCATCACGCGGGGAACGGCCGATATCGAAACCGCCTTTACCGGTGAAGCCGGCGCGGGTGGCCCGGTCATTGCCCTTCTCGGTGAATTCGACGCGCTTGCGGGCTTGAGCCAGATCGCCGGCGTCGTCGAGGCAAAGGCGCTTGAAGAGGGCGGCACCGGACACGGCTGCGGGCATAATCTGCTCGGCACCGGCTCGCTGCTGGCTGCAGTCGCCCTTGCCCGTTATCTCCGCGAGAACGATCTGCCAGGCACCGTTCGTTACTATGGTTGCCCCGGCGAAGAGGGCGGCTCGGGCAAGACTTTCATGGCGCGCGCCTGCGCCTTTGCCGATGTCGATACCGCACTCACCTGGCACCCAGCACCCTTCAATGGCGTGCGCTCGACCAACAATCTCGCCGTCCTCGAAATCTACTATCGTTTCAAGGGGGTCGCCGCCCATGCCTCGAACGGCGCCCATCTTGGACGGAGCGCCCTCGATGCGCTGGAGCTGATGAATATCGGTGTCAACTTCCTGCGCGAGCACATGCCGCAGGATTGCCGCGTGCACTATGCGATCACCGACGCCGGCGGCAAGGCGGCCAACGTCGTCCAGGCCCGCGCCGAAGCGCTCTACCTTGTGCGTGCACCGCAAATGCCTGAGGCGCTTGCGCTGGCTGCCCGCATCGACAAGGTCGCCAGGGGCGCTGCGATGATGACCGAGACGGAGGTCGAGATCGTCTTCGATCGCGCCGCCACCAATCTTTTGCCGAACATCACGCTCGAGACGGCGATCCACCAGAACATGGTCGCGCTCGGACCGGTTCCCTTCGACGAGGCAGACCTCGAATTTGCCCGTGAGATCCAGAAGACGATGACGCCGGAGGCGATCGCCAGCAGCATCCGGCTTTACCAGATCAAGGGCGACGTCTTCTCCAACAGCCGCATGGACGGATCGAGTGGTCTCCACCTCGGCCTTCGCGATTTCGAGGGCCAATCGCATTTCCGCGCCGGCTCGACCGATGTCGGCGATGTCAGCTGGGTGACGCCGACGGCGCAATGCTGGGCGCCCGCCTGGGCGATAGGCACCGCGCCGCACACCTGGCAGGTGGTAGCGCAAGGCAAGAGCCCCGCGGCACACAAGGCTTTCGCCCACGCGGCCAAGTCGTTGGCGACGACCGGTCTCGATCTCATCCTCGATCCGGAACTGCTGGCGCAGGCAAAGGCCGAGTGGCGGGAAAAGACCGAAGGCAAGCCCTACCAGTGCCCGATCCCCGATCATATCGGTCCCAAGCTCTGATCCTTCGACGGCAATCGCGTTCACGCGACGTCACGACGAGCCGCCGCCCTTGGGCCGGCGGCCTTTTTGTCTCTTCCGTCTCGCAAGCGTGCAGGATCTTGCCGGCCGGGATGTTCGAATTCGGCTCGATGCCTTGACGCGAATCATTGTCTGCGGCATCTCTGTTACGGAATTTTGTGAATATGTGCCGTTTAGGCGTATCTGAATTAAATCTCTGTTAGTGCATCCCGGTGTCAATGGTGCGGGAAAGCGCGCAAGGAGCATGGCGGGAATGGACATGACGGTAACACAGACGCGATCCGGGACGGACCCTTCCCACGCCCGCCAGCCAGCCGACGAAGCGATCGCGGCCGATGCGCGCGCCCTTTCCGAACAGCTGAAGGCGATGCGCGAGCGGCTGTTTCCGCCAACGGCGATGAAGACGCTTCGCAGCTTCACCTCAGGCGAGGCGGCCAAGCTGATCGGCGTTTCCGACGGTTACCTGCGCCAGCTGTCGCTTGCGGGCGAGGGGCCTCAACCCGATACCGGCACCGGCGGTCGCCGCTCCTATTCGCTGTCCGACATCAACGCGCTTCGCCGCCACCTTGCCGAGCAGGCACTTGCCAAAGGCAATGCCGCCAAGGCGCGCAGCTACCTGAAGTGGCGCGACCGCGAGCGCGGCGAGCACCTGCAGGTCATTTCCGTCACCAACTTCAAGGGCGGTTCCGGCAAGACCACATCGTCGGTCCATATCGCGCAATATCTCGCCATGACCGGCCACCGGGTTCTCGCCGTCGACCTTGACCCGCAGGCGTCGCTTTCGGCGCTCTTCGGCTACAGCCAGAGCTGGACCTCACCGGCAACGACACGCTCTACGGCGCCATCCGCTACGACGCCGAAGCGCGGCCGCTGAAAGACATCATCCGTCCGACATATTTTGACGGGCTCGACCTGGTGCCCGGCAATCTGGAACTGCAGGAATTCGAGCATACGACGCCGCAGGCACTCAGCGCCCGCCACAGCGGCTCCGATGCCGGCCCGCTGTTCTTCGCACGGGTGCAGTCGGCACTGGCAAGCGTTGCCGACGATTACGATGTCGTCGTCATCGACTGCCGCCGCAGCTCGGTTATCTCACGCTGTCGGCGCTTTGCGCCTCGACGTCGGTTCTCGTCACCGTGCATCCGCAGATGCTCGACGTCGCGTCGATGAACCAGTTTCTCTACATGACCTCGGACCTCCTGAGCGTCGTGCGCGAGGCGGGCGGCGAACTCAACTTCGACTTCCTGCGCTATCTCGTCACCCGCTTCGAGCCGAACGACGGGCCGCAGGCGCAGATCGTCGGTTTCATGCGCTCGCTGTTCGGAGACCGTGTCCTGACCTCTGCGATGGTCAAGTCGACCGCCGTTTCCGATGCCGGTCTGACGAAGCAGACGCTCTACGAAGTGGGTCGCGAGAATTTCACCCGCGCGACCTACGACCGCGCGATCGAATCCTTGAATTCCGTCAACGGCGAGATCGAAGCTCTCATTCATGCGGCCTGGGGGCGCTAAAATACATGGCTGGCAACCGCAAGAACGAACTGCGCGCACTCTTTTCCGGAAACGTAGCGCCTGCGCCTGGCGCCGAACCCAATGCGACGAGCTCCGCTGAGATAACGACGCTGACGCCTGCCGCACCTGCTGCCGATACGCCGCGTGCGGCCTCGGGCGCCATCAAGGCCATGGGCCTTTCGCTTGGCAGCATCACCCGCGAGGCAGAAGAGGCGCGATCGCTGCGCGAGGCGCTGCATCAGGGCGAGCGCGTTGTCGAACTTGATCCGGATCTGGTCGACGCCTCGTTCGTCGGCGACCGCCTGACCGATGGTGAGCTCGACGATCCGGACTTCCTGGCGCTTGGCGACAGCATCCGCGAAAACGGCCAGCAGTCGCCGATCCTCGTGCGCCCGCACCCGGAAAAGCAGGGCCGCTATCAAACTGCCTATGGCCACCGCCGGCTGAACGCCGTCCGCAGCCTCGGCATCAAGGTCAAGGCCATCGTCCGGTCCCTGACCGACGACGAACTTGTATTGGCGCAGGGCAAGGAAAACGCCGAACGCCGCAACCTGTCTTTTATCGAGCGGGCGCTGTTTGCCTCGGCCCTGGCCGAGCGCGGCTTTGATCGAAAGGTGATCGGCGATGCGCTCGCCGTCCAGAAGAGCGAGTTGTCGCGGCTGATCCAGGTCGCCGAAAGCGTTCCAATGGCAATCGCACGGGCAATCGGTCCGGCGCCCAAGGTCGGTCGCGAACGCTGGATGGCGATCGGCGGCCTGCTTGAGGGCGAGCAGGCGCTGCAGAAGGCGCAGGAAGAGATTGGTCTGAGGCGTTTCCTCGAGGCTGACAGCGACCAGCGCTTCCAGTTCGTCTTTGCGCGTCTGTCGCGTACCGAAAGGCAGGATCCGGCCAAACCCGAGGTTCTCACCGACGAGAACGGCCAGGCCTTTGCCAAGCTGAGACGAGACGGAAAGAGTGCACGGATCGAGTTTTCGGCCAATGTCAGCCCGGCGTTTGTCGATGAAGCGATCGAGCTTCTGGCCAGGCATCACGCGGCTTTCGTCGCTGCGCGCCGGAGCTGATCGCTCGGGAATTTGCCGAGCCTATGGCGGTCATTCTCGCGCGTGACAATGTCACGCCGGCCCGATTCGTTATGGTCCGTATCTCCGACCGAAGCGGTTGCCCCTGCTGCGCCGCGACGTGCCAAAATGACAATCCGGAAGAAATATTTTCGGCCAGGTTCTGCCAGCGACAGAATGGCGCGATGCCCTTGAGCGGGATGGGGATTGCGGCCGTTTCACCGACTGTTTTGCTGGATTGAACGGCGCGCCTGTTGTCTTTCAAGCGGCCTTTGGAAGGGACTTGTTAACCTTCATTTTCTATCGCTTAGCAGGCCCCTCGGCGATGTCTCTAGCTCTTCCAGGACCCATGCGTATTCCCAGGACAAACTTCTCTCAGGCAGCTTTGCATGATGCAAACCAGGCGGATTACTATGACGATCCGCAGGACGGTGCGTTGAGCGATATGCCCACCCATGACGTGGATCCAGTCGATCCCTACCAGTTGTACGAGGCGCCTGCCGCGCCTCGCAAACCAGCCAACCAGCAATCGGACGCGACGGCGCATGTCGGCCGCGCTGCCCGGCTCTATGGCCAGGGCACGGCCTATGCGCGGCCCAGGTGACGACGTCGACCGACGAGCCGCTGCCGACCCTGTCGGAGATCGCTGGCCACTACGGCGATTCAACGTGGGAGAGCCACTTCTTCCTGGCGCCGAACGTGCGGTTTACCCGCACGCCGGAACGGGAGTTTACCAAGCGCCGCGCGCCTTCGGACAGCGACAGCGATGTCGCATCTGAGGAACAGATTGCCTCAAGCGAAAATGTCGTCGCCGCGGCAGAGCCCGTGGAAGCAGCGTCTGCGGCCATCGAAGCCGTCGCCCCCGTCGAATCGCCGGACATGGTCGATGTCGTTCCCGTGCGTATGCCCGCACCCGTGCCTGAGCAGGCCCTGCCTTCCTACAGCCCCTCCGAGCTGCTGCGCGTTCTCACGAGCCAGCTGCCGCATTGGTCGTCGGCGCCAAAGGCAGGCGCGGCCAACCTGGCGCCCAACGCTACCGTTGCTGGCTCTGCAATCGGCCCGAGCCTGCCGGCACAGTCCGCGAACGAGGCGCCTGTGGCGATCGCAATGCTGGCTGCACCCGTTGAACCGACGCAGATAGTCGAGCCAGCGGCGGCAGTAGAAGCCCCGGCCGACACGCGTCTGTCGTTTCTGTCGGACTTCGCCTTCTTCGAGTTTGGCCCCTCCACCCTGGATGACGGCCCGGCAGAGGCAGCCATTGTGCAGCCGAAGCCATTCGTCGACACAGCGGTGCCCGCTTCCTTCACGCCCGCAGCTGTCGTGTCGATGCCGGCACCGGCCCCGGCCCCGGCCCCAATTCCCGTCAAGGCAGTCGAAATCAAGCGCATGCCGCCGACGGCGATCACGTCGCTGTTCCGCGTTGTCGAATGCCGCCCGGCAGCTGAGGTGCCATCGGTGCCTGCCGCCGTTGTGCCCGCACTAGCAGAACCCGTATCGATGGAACCCACGCGCGATGCGGCGGAGCCGATGATCGTGCCGTCCGAAATCGCGTCCGTGCCACCTGTTGCGGTCGAACCGGCCGAGATCACATCACTTATGGCCGAGGAAGAGCCTGTTCGCACCGTTGCGACAGTCTCAAAGGCGGCTATCACCATGCCCGCCCAGGTCTCGCGCGCACCTTCGCTTCTGCCGCCGATCGGCGCGACCGAGCGTTTCGCGCACGCCGACGGCTATGAATTTCCGGCCGAAGACCTGTTGCAGGAACCGCCGGAAGGCCGCGGCTTCTTCATGTCGCAGGAGCAGCTCGAACAGAATGCCGGGCTGCTCGAAAGCGTGCTCGAAGATTTCGGCGTGCGTGGCGAGATCATCCATGTCCGGCCAGGGCCGGTTGTTACGCTTTACGAATTTGAACCGGCGCCCGGCGTCAAATCCTCGCGGGTGATCAACCTGGCCGACGACATCGCCCGCTCGATGTCGGCACTATCAGCCCGTGTCGCTGTTGTGCCCGGCCGCAACGTCATCGGCATCGAACTGCCGAATGCGACGCGCGAGACGGTCTATTTCCGCGAGCTGATCGAATCCGTCGATTTCCGCAAGACGAACTGCAAGCTGGCGCTTTGCCTCGGCAAGACGATCGGTGGCGAGCCCGTCATTGCAGAACTCGCCAAGATGCCGCATCTGCTCGTTGCCGGCACCACCGGTTCGGGCAAGTCGGTGGCGATCAATACCATGATCCTGTCGCTGCTCTATCGGTTGAAGCCGGAAGAGTGCCGCCTGATCATGGTCGATCCGAAGATGCTCGAACTCTCCGTCTATGACGGCATCCCGCATCTGCTGACCCCCGTCGTCACCGATCCGAAGAAGGCCGTCATGGCGCTGAAATGGGCGGTGCGCGAGATGGAGGACCGCTATCGCAAGATGTCGCGCCTCGGCGTTCGCAATATCGACGGCTATAACCAGCGTGCTGCCGCTGCCCGCGAAAAGGGCGAGCCGGTGATGTGCACGGTCCAGGCCGGCTTCGAGAAGGGCACCGGCGAGGCGCTGTTCGAGCAGCAGGAAATGGATCTGGCGCCGATGCCCTATATCGTCGTCATCGTCGACGAGATGGCCGACCTGATGATGGTCGCCGGCAAGGAGATCGAAGGTGCTATCCAGCGGCTGGCGCAGATGGCGCGTGCTGCCGGTATCCACCTGATCATGGCGACGCAGCGCCCCTCGGTCGACGTCATCACCGGCACGATCAAGGCCAACTTCCCGACCCGTATCTCCTTCCAGGTGACGTCGAAGATCGACAGCCGCACCATCCTTGGCGAACAGGGGGCCGAACAGCTGCTCGGCCAGGGCGACATGCTGCACATGCAGGGCGGCGGGCGGATCGCCCGTGTCCACGGACCGTTCGTTTCGGACCAGGAAGTGGAGCACGTCGTCGCCCACCTGAAGACGCAAGGCAGGCCCGAATACCTCGAGACCGTTACCGCGGACGAAGAGGAAGAGGAGCCCGCGGAAGAGCAGGGCGCTGTCTTCGACAAGACGGCGATGGCCTCGGAGGACGGCAACGAACTCTACGACCAGGCCGTCAAGGTGGTGCTGCGCGACAAGAAGTGCTCGACCTCCTACATCCAGCGCCGGCTGGGTATCGGCTATAATCGTGCGGCTTCGCTCGTCGAGCGCATGGAGAAGGAGGGCCTTGTCGGCGCTGCCAACCATGTCGGCAAGCGTGAGATCATCCATGGCAATCGTGACCATGCGATTGCGCCTGATAACGACGACATGGATTGAGAAGGCGCCCGCACGGCGCAGTGTGATGTGCCGTGCGTCTCTACTCTGAATATCGATGAAGAAGGCCGCGAAGGGAATGCTTCGCGGCCATTTTTCATTCGTGGGATTTTACCTGGCTGCAAAGGTCTACTGCCGGTTCCCTTAAATCCTATTCGATTTAAGGACAAAACATGCAGCCATTCAAAGTGCTACAGCGACCTTTGCGCGTCCAATGAGACGCGCGGCGCTGTAGTCTTCGGCGGGTGTTGATCCGCAAGTCCTTTGGGTTCCGCTCCGGCGCAAAGCACACCTTCCTGGCCCATTAGGCAGTCTTGGTAGTAATTTCTTTGACGTCGAACTTCTCCCCATATGATAATAAAAACGTTTTTATTTTTCTTGAAAACGTTTTTATTGACTGTTACGCATATGTTCAGAGTGAGCCAACGGCCTGGGAGGGTGCATGGCGGCGCATATGCACAGAACCCGGCGTACACCGGTGCCGACGATCAAGACACTGGCCGAGATCACCGGCTATTCCATCGCGACGATCTCGAAAGCGCTCAGGGATTCGCCCGTCGTTGCGCCTGTTACCCGCGATCTCATCTTCAAGGCGGCGCGCGAAGTCGGCTATCAGGCCAATGCGCGCGGCATGGCGCTTCGCACCGGAAAGAGCTTTCAGGCGGCAGTGCTGATGCCGGTTACCGCGGCACGCGATTACGAGTGGGACGGCGTCGAATATACCCAGATTTTGAGCGGCGTCAGCCAGGCGCTGGATGGTACGGACTACCGCATGTCCGTGCATGTCATCCGCGATGCTGCCGACGGCGCGGAAACGGCGCGCCGCATCGTCGATCAGGGTCTGGCCGACGGCTTGATCTTTTCCGGCATTCTTGCCGACGACCCGCGCATCGATCTGCTGGTCGACCACCATTTCCCATTTGTCTCGATGGGGCGTTGCCGCAAGGATCTGGATTACGCCCATGTCGATATCGACAACGAGTGGGCAGCCCACGCTGCCACCGCCCGCTTGCTTGCCGGCGGCCATCGCCGCATCGCGCTCGTCAACCCGGAGCGTCTGCTCTCCTATGCGTTGGACAGGCTGGACGGGTTTGCCCGCGCCTTCCGCGAAGCCGGCGTTACCGCCTCTGCCGATCTCGTTGTCGAAGGCGATCTTTCGACCCATTTTGGCCGGCAGAGCGTGATCGACCTTTTGCAGGTGGCGGAGCCGCCGACTGCCTTCGTCTGCATCAACGAATCGACGACGCTCGGCGTCCTTTCCGGTCTCGGCAGTCTCGGGCGGCAGGTTGGCGTCGATGTCGACGTGATCGCCTATGACGACATCAACGTCAGCGCCTATTTCACGCCGCCGATCACCACCTTCTATCAACCGATCGAGGTCCTCGGACGGACGCTCGGGCAGTTCCTGCTGAAGCGCATGGAGGGTGAGGACCCGAAGGCGCTCCGGCAGGTCTTCAGGCCAACCCTGATCGAAAGGCAGCCGGACAATCTCGGCGGCAGGCTGGCATGAACATTCATCATCCAAGGAGGAGAACCATGAAAAAACTGATTATTGCCCTGACATTTGCGGCTCTTTCCGCAAGTGTGTCCCACGCTGCCGATCTCGGCGGAAAATTGCTCAAGGTTGGATCCGACACCACCTCGCCGCCGATGGAAAGCGTCGATCCGGCCAGCGGCCAGATCGTTGGCTTCGACGTCGATGTGGTCAATGCGGTCTGTGCCAAGATCAACTGCCAGGCCGAGTTCATCACCACCGGTTGGGACGGCATCTTTGCCGCACTCGATCAGGGCAATTTCGATCTCGTCGCCTCCGGCGTCTCGATCACCGATGAACGCAAGAAGGCGATGGACTTCTCCGACCCCTATATCGTCAACAGCCAGGCGGTGCTGATGCGCGTTGAAGACCAGGACATCACGCTCGATCGCTTCAAGGAGGCCGGCAGAAAGCTCTCCGCCCAGGCCAATACCACCGACGCTCAGGTTGCCGAAGGTGTGGTCGGTAAGGAGAACGTTGCCGCCTATGACACCTTCAGCGCCGCCATCATCGCGCTCAAGAACAAGGACGTCGACGGCGTCGTCATCAATGGCGCGAATGCGGCGGCTTACGAGCGCGAATTTGCCGGCGAACTGGTGGTGGCGATCAAGGATCTGGAATCCGATCCGCTCGGCCTCGTCTTCCGCAAGGGCGACGAGAATGTCGCGGCCTTCAACGAGGGCCTGAAGATGATCAAGGACGATGGCACGCTCGACCAGCTGGTCAACAAATACTGGGGCCTGAAATAAGCCTTCCGCAATTTCCCCGGAGCGCCGAGGCGGCCGCTCCGGGGGCTAGCCTTTTCAACAGCAATACCCCGGAGGAATGAATGTCGTTCCTGAGAAGCGTGCGTCCGAGCAATCTCATCATCCTGACCGCGCTGCCCTTCATCATCTATCTTTTCGTATCCTCCGGAGACTACCAGCGGTCGCTTCGCGCCATTCTCGGCGTCGAGAACGGCTCGTCTGCCTTCGTGCCCGGCTTTCTCGCGCTGGCGATCGCTTTTTCGGCGGGCCTTTGCGTGCTCCTGTTCTCGCGGGCCAAGGCGAGCCGTCCGAAGTGGGCGGTGGCCGCGGCCATACTGAACCTCGGCGCCGCCGTCGTCCTGCTGCTCGGGCATAACATTCACCCCTTCATCGCCTCGGTCGTGGCAAACGGCGTCGATGCGTTCAAATCGGACCTGATCGTCAAGGGCGTGACGCCGCGCCAATTGACAGAGGCCGCCGATCTCTGGCTTCGTGGTGTCGAGTCCTGGCTGTTCCCGGGATATCTGGTGTCGAGCACCCTCGGTCTCGGGCTGTTTTTTGCAGGCGCACGTGGCGGCGAGCCTCTGGACAGTCCGTTCAGACGTGTCGGGCGCTGGATCCTCGGCGTCGTCAACGGCGCCGGGCTGGTTTTCGTTCTCTTCTTCGCGCACATCGCCTTTGCGGCGGGGGTGGCGACCACCATTCGCGCCGCGATTGCCGCCTACATCCTGGCGGCAGTGCTTGGTCTCGTCTGGGTCGGCCTCCTGCAATTGCGCTCGACGGTGCGCACCAGCCTCTATTTTGCGGTCGCGACCCTGGTTCTGGCGCTCGTCGCCGCCTGGTTCCTGCTGCAGCCGCGTGACACCTACGTGCTTGCCGGTTCGCTCGAGGGCAAGGTCGGCATCGTCACCAACACGCCGGCGGGTCTGATCGGTGCGGTGCGGTTCGGCCAGTATGACGGCGCGCCGCAGACGGAAACGCCGGTTCGCACCTTTGTCGGCCCGACCGAAGCACTCGCTTCCATGGCCAAGAACGAAGGGGTCAGCGCCGCCCTGCTGCCGGCCGCCTCGGCGCCTGCCGATCTGCCGGTGCTCTGGAAGACCGAAGCGCTCAACGACCGCGATCGCGCAACCGGCATTACGGTTGCGGTGCTGGCGATTATCCTCGGGCTTCTGACCTTCGGCGGCTACCTGCACCAGCGCCACCCGCTGGCGGTCGGCTCCGAATTCATCGTCGATACCATTCGCGGCATTCCGATGCTGGTCATCGTGCTCTATGTCGGGTTGCCGCTCAGCGGCGCGTTGAAGGACGCGACGCAAGGCGTGCTCGACCCACCCAATCTGGTGCGCGGCATCGTCGCCATGGCGCTTGCCTATTCGGCCTACCTCGCGGAAATCTTCCGTTCCGGCATCAACGCCATACCGGTCGGCCAGGTCGAGGCGGCGCGCAGCATCGGCCTCAATCGCTGGCAGACAGCGCGCCTCGTCATCCTGCCGCAGGCCTTCAGGATCATCATTCCGCCGCTCGGCAACGAACTGATCGCGATCCTCAAAGACACCTCGCTGCTGTCGATCCTGTCGATCCGCGACATCACCCAGCGCATGCGCGAGTTCCAGTCGGCAAGCTTCCTGCCTTTCGCGCCCTATAACTCCGCCGCGATCTTCTACATCTTCCTGACGCTTGCTGCAGCCAGCCTCGTGAACATGGTCGAGAGAAAATATGACATCAAGCATCGATAAAACGGAGGTACGACGCACCGTGCTGATCACCGGTGCCTCGCGAGGTCTCGGGCGCGAGCTCGCGGCACTCTATGCGGCCGACGGCTGGCGGGTCATTGCCTGCGTCCGAGGGGAAGCGTCTTTCGAAGGTGCCATTGAAGCGCAATCGCTTGATGTCTCCGACCCCGCTTCGATCATGGCCCTTGGCAGAGCGCTCGAAGGTGTGGCCATCGACGTTCTGATCAACAATGCCGGCATCCGCGGCGACACGGGTGGGCTTGCGACGCTGGACAGCGATGATTTCCTCGAGGTGATGCGCGTCAACGCGCTCGCACCTTTGCTCCTGGCACGTGCGCTGCATGCGAACCTTCTGGCCGGTGAACGCTGTGTTATCGCCAACATCAGCAGTCGTGCCGGCTCGCTTGCCGAAGGCACGCTGGACGATGATGACGGCGACTATGCCTATCGCTGCTCGAAGGCGGCGTTGAACATGGCGACGGTGAAGCTGGCACAGGATTTTCGCAAGGACGGCATCACCGTCCTGTCGCTGCATCCCGGCTGGGTCAGGACCGACATGGGTGGCGGCGAGGCAAATGTTCCGGTGGCAACAAGTGCCGCTGGGCTGAAAGCGATTATCGACGAAGCGGACATGGCCGACAGCGGCAGCTTCTGCAGCTACGACGGACGACGGATTTCATGGTGACGGGACAAGCAGCAGGCATGGCACAGGAAGACTTGAAGGCTGAGCAGGAACTGGCGGCAATCCGGGCGCTGCTCATCGAGACCTATGGCATCGAAGGGGATATCTCGCCGCTGCCGGGCGAGCACGACCTCAACTATCGCGTTCGCGCGCAAGACGGCGAGCAATATCTCCTGAAGCTGCACGCGCCAGGCGATGCCGATGAACTTGACATGCAAGTCGCGGTGCTCGACCACCTCGCAAAAACGGCAGTCGATCTGCCGGTCTCGCGGCCAGTGCCCGGTCGCGCCGGCGCGTCAACCGTGAAAGCGATGGTGCGCGGCGAGCGCACCGCGCGGCTCCTGACCTGGCTACCCGGCGATATCTGGGTGAAATCCGCGTCCCGCGGTCTGACGAGCGCGGAAACGCTCGGGCACCTGCTCGGCCAGCTCGACCAAAGCCTCAAGGGCTTTGCCCATGCCGGCACGAAACGCGTCTATGCCTGGGATATCGGCCGTGCCGATATGCATCTGAACCACGTGGGTCTGATCGACGGCGACGACAAGCGGGAAGCGGTTCGCGCCATCCTCGAACGGTTCGCGTCGTCCGTCCGGCCAAGCCTCGAAAGCTGCCTGCGACAGGTCATCCATAACGACGCCAACGACTACAATGTGCTTTTGGACCACGAGGGACGCGTCAGCGGATTGCTGGATTTCGGCGATATGGTCGAAACGTGGCGCGTCGTCGAGATCGCTGTCGCTGCCGCCTATGCGCTGATCGGCACGGCGGATGCGGTCGGCACCATCGCAGCGCTCGCGGGCGCCTATCACCGAGCGAACCCGATCAGCGAGGCCGAGACGGCTTTGATCTTCGATCTCGTTCGCACCCGCTATGCCGTCAGCATGTGCATGGCGGCCAAGCAGATCCGCGACAACCCTGAAAACACCTACCTGCTTGTCAGCCAGGAAGACGTCTGGCGTGAGCTTCAACGGCTCGAACGCGAGAACCGCGCGATTGCGATCGCCCGCATCCGCGACGCCTGCGGCTTTGCGCCGATCGCGCATGCGGCGTCCGTCGTGCGCTGGCTGGAGCAGAACGCCCATGACTTTTCCGCCATCGTCAAGCCGTCCGTCGCCAAGCCCAAGGTCGCCGTCTTCGATTTCTCCGCCTCCAGTCCCGAAGCGGCACAGTGGGCGGCACTGGATGCCACGGCGGCAGAGGCGCTGATCGCCGCGCGTATTCGCGAGCAGAATGCCGACTATGGCATCGGCCTTTACGGCGAGGATCGCGCGATCTATCAGGGCGACGCCTACGAAACGGCAACCGCCGGTGAGCGCCGTTCAGTCCATCTTGGCGTCGATATCTTCGCGCCGGCATTGGAACCGGTGCATGCACCGTTCGCTGGCAAGGTCGCTTTCCTTCATGACGATGCCGTCGCCTTCGGCTTCGGCCCGACCGTCCTGCTGGAACATGTCACCGATGCCGGGGATATCTTCTGGACGCTTTACGGCCATCTGTCGCGCGAGACGATGGCGAAGTTGACGGTCGGCCAACCGATCGCCACGGGCGAAAGCTTTGCGAGCCTTGGTGCCACCCAAGAAAACGGCAACTGGGCGCCGCATCTGCATTTGCAGCTGGTGACCGACCATCTGGGGCTGGTGGGCCGCATGTTCGGCGTCGGCGTGCGTGATCAATGGCAGGTCTGGCGCGAGGTCAGCCCCGATCCGAGCGTTGTGCTTGGGCTGCCTGTGCCGGCTTCGGTGATCGTCGCCCGCGACAAGGATTTTCTGGTGCGTGAGCGTCACCGGCGCATCGGGCGTTCGCTCAGTATCGCCTATAGCACAGCGCCGCTGAAGATCGTCGGCGGCGAGGGCGCTCATCTGATCGACGAGGACGGCACGCGCTGGCTCGATATGGTAAACAATGTCTGCCACGTCGGCCATTGCCATCCGCGCGTCGTCAAGGCGGCGCAGATGCAGATGGAGAAGCTCAACACCAATTCGCGCTATCTGCACGATTCGCTGGTCGAATATTCGCGGCGGCTGGCCGCGCAGTTCCCCGACCCACTCAACGTCTGCTTCTTCGTCAATTCCGGCAGCGAGGCCAACGACCTGGCGCTCAGGCTGGCGCGTGCCTACACCGGAAACCGCGACGTCATCACCGTCGATCATGCCTATCACGGCCATCTGTCGAGCATGATCGACGTCAGCCCCTACAAGTTTGCCGGCAAGGGCGGAGAGGGCCGCCCCGCCCATGTCCAGGTCGCGGAAATGCCCGATCTCTATCGCGGCCGCTATCGCTATGGCGACGTCGATGCAGGCCGCAAATATGCCGAGGATGTGCGCAACCAGGTGCTGGCGCTTGCCGCAAACGGCCGCCGCCCGGCGCTGTTCTTCAGCGAGGGTATTCTCGGAACGGGCGGGCAGCTGACATTGCCGGAAGGCTATCTGCATGAGGCCTATGCCCATGTGCGTGCCGCCGGCGGCCTGTGCCTGGCCGACGAAGTGCAGGTCGGCTTCGGCCGCGTTGGCAGCCATATGTGGGCGCACCAGACGCAAGGTGTGACCCCGGATATCGCCACGATGGGCAAGCCGATCGGCAACGGACACCCGATGGCCGCCGTCGTCACCACCGAGGCGATCGCCGCCTCCTTTGCCAACGGCATGGAGTACTTCAACACCTTCGGCGGCAATCCGGTTTCGGCCGAGATCGGCCTTGCGGTGCTGGACGTCATTCGCGACGAACGGTTGATGCACCACTGCCGTGTTGTCGGCGACCGGTTGATGGACGGCGCCCGTGCGCTGGCCAAGCGCCATGCCATCATCGGTGACGTGCGCGGCTACGGTCTCTTCAACGGCATCGAATTGGTGCGCAGCCGCGAGACCCAGGAACCGGCCGCAAGCGAGCTCGACTTCGTCATCGCTGAAATGAAACGCAAGCATCGGATATTGCTCAGCAGCGAGGGGCCGCACCACAACGTGCTGAAGGTGAAGCCGCCGGCGCCGTTCAGCGCCGAGGATTGCGACCATTTCCTCAATGCGCTCGACGAGACGCTCGGACGCCTAAACCATTGATCAAGAAACGATACGGCCGGTCATGAACCGGCCGTATCGGTTTTGTGCCCTTTATCGCCCACAGCAATTTCTCAAGCACCGATTTTTTCGCTTTACAACAAAGTTAAACGTTTTTATCGTGCATATAAACGTTTAACACGAGCATGTGGTAAGGTAAGCGTTAAGCCGGCTGCCACAATGTTCGCCATCAGGGGAGGGCCCGTTGGCAGCTATCCGTATTGAAAATCTGCGCAAAGGCTTTGGTTCGCTCGAAGTCTTGAAGGGCATCAATCTCGATATCGCCGATGGCGAGTTCGTGTGCTTTCTCGGGCCGTCCGGTTGCGGTAAGAGCACGCTCCTGCGTTCGATCGCCGGTCTTGAGGAGCTCGATTCCGGTTCGATCCGCCTCGGCGATCGCGATATCACCGATCTGCGCTCGGCCAAGCGCGATATCGCCATGGTCTTCCAGAATTACGCGCTCTATCCACACATGAACGTGCGCAAGAACCTGTCCTTCGGCCTGGCGCTGAACGGCATGAAGCGCGACGAGATCGATCGCCGCGTCAACAACGCTGCCGACATCCTGCGCATCTCCGAACTGTTGCACCGCAAGCCCCGCCAACTCTCCGGCGGCCAGCGCCAGCGTGTTGCCATCGGCCGCGCGATTGTTCGCGAGCCGAAGCTGTTCCTGCTCGATGAGCCGCTGTCGAACCTTGATGCCGGCCTGCGTGTGACCATGCGCGTCGAGCTTGCAGCACTCCACGAGCGCCTTGGCGTCACGATGATCTATGTCACCCATGATCAGGTCGAGGCGATGACGCTTTCCGATCGCGTCGTCGTGCTCGACAAAGGCAAGGTCAGCCAGTTCGGCACGCCGCTCGAACTCTTCTATCAGCCGGCGAACCTCTTCGTTGCCGGCTTTATCGGCTCGCCGCGGATGAATTTCGTCACCGCGAACCTGGTCCGCCAGGACCGTTCCGAATTGACGCTTTCCGGCGGTGGTCTGGTTCGGGACCTGACGCTCGGAACGTTGTCATCCACCGTCGTCGCCAAGGACAAGCCGGTGACGATCGGCATCCGCCCGGACAAGCTTGAGCTGGTTTCGCCTGAGGAAGCGCACCTGATCGGCGACGTCCGCCTGGTCGAGCGGCTCGGCACCGAAAGCCATGTTCACATCGGCCTTGAGAATGGCTCCGACATGACCGCCGTCGTGCGCGGCACGCATCCGGTTGCCAACCGCGAGCGCATCCATCTGCGCATCCCCGCTGAGCATTGCCATCTGTTCGATGCCGACGGCAAGGCGATCGCGCGGGCGCTCGATCCCGAGACGCAGATGCTGATCAATCAGGAAAAAAGCAAAAGGGTCGCGTGACCCGAATGAGGAGGAGAAGCATGCAGAACAGGACGAAATCGCTCATCGGCTCGCTCATGGTCTTGGCCATGGCTGGAGTTGCCACGGCCCGCGCGGAAGAAACCTTGCGCTTTGCCACCTGGGACACGGATGAGAGCCTGGCGATCCAGCAGGCGATCGCCAAGAAGTTCGAGGAAAAGCACCCGGGCGTGAAGGTGCAAGTCGAGCCCTATGCCGATGGTTACGACCAGAAGCTGATCGCCGCCTTCGGCGCCGGCAGCCCACCCGACGTCATGTATATGTGGAATTTCCCGCAGTACTACACCTCGCTGATGCCGCTCGACGATCTGATCGCGCGCGACGCAGCCGAAGTGAAGCCGGACGATTTCCCTAAGGGCCTGATGAACACCACGCGCGTCGAAGGCAAGACCTACGGCATGCCGTCGGGCTTCACGACCCAGGTCGTCTTCTACAACAAGGACATGTTCGCCAAGGCCGGCGTCGAAGAGCCGAAGGATGGCTGGACCTGGGACGATCTGCGCGCCAAGGCCGCCAAGTTCCGTGACGAGAAGAACAAGGTCTACGGCTTTGCCGTCGACGCCAAGCCCGACCCTTACGACTTCGAGCAGTTCCTCTGGTCGAACGGCACCAAGTACATCTCCGACGATGGCAAGCAGATCGACGGCTACATGAACAGCGATGCGGCGGCCCAGGTGCTCGACATGTTCGGCGATATGGCCAAGACGCAGGAAGCGATCACGCTCAACCTCGGCGACGACACCTCGGGCAGCACGCTGTTCAAGGGCGGCAAGATCGCCATGTTCCAGAGCGCAATGTGGTCGAAGGCAGGCATCGACTCCTCGGGCATCAAGTATGGCGTGGCGCCGTTGCCGAAGTTCGGCGACAAGACCGCCCATTCGGCGCTCGGCGTCTCGGCGATCTCGATCGCCAAGGACGCAGCACACGCTGACCTCGCCTGGGAGTTCGTCAAGTTCTTCTCCTCGCCGGAAGCCGTTGCCATGCGGATCAACGACCTGCCGGTCCGCACCAGCGTTGCCGAAGAAAAGGGCATGACCACCGATCCGATCTACAAGCCGTTCTTCGACATTCTCGCGACCTCGAACACCGAAACCCACGCGTTCCTGAAGAACGCCAACTGGGGCAAGGTGCAGGACAATCTCGCGCGCGCCATCGAAGCAACCATGATCGACCAGGGCAACGCCAAGCAGCATCTGGACGATGCCGTCAGCCGTTCCAAGCGGTTGATCAAGTAAGCAAAGGGAGTACGGGGGATGGATATGACCTATGCCGGGGCAGAGCCCAAGGTGGCAAGGCGCAAGCGCTCAGCCATCGCGCGCTACGCAGCGCCCTATCTGTTCATCTCCCCGTGGATCCTCGGGTTCCTGTTCTTCACGCTCGGGCCGCTCGTCTTCTCCCTGACGATGAGCTTCTATGACTGGCCGGTGGTCGGTGAGCGGGCCTTTGTCGGTCTCGACAACTATAAATCGATGCTGTTCGACGATCCGCAGTTCTGGGAGAGCCTCTGGATCACGGTGAAGTTCGCGGCGATCTACGTGCCGTTCAACATCGTCATGTCGTTCCTCTTGGCGATGATGCTGCACAACATCACCTTTGCCAGCGGCTTCTTCCGCACCGCCTTCTATCTGCCGAGCGTCATTTCCGGCGTCGCGCTGGTGACGATCTGGAGCTGGATCTACAGCAAGGAATACGGCCTTTTGAACTTCATGCTGTCGCTCGTCGGCATCCACGGGCCGAACTGGCTCGGCGATCCGAATCTCGCGATCGTCGCGATTATCATCGCCAGCCTCTGGGGTCTCGGCGGCACCATGCTGATCCTTCTGACCGGCCTCAAAGCCATTCCGAAGGAGCTTTACGAGGCGGCCACCGTCTCGGGCGTTCCCGGCTGGGCACAGATGCTGTTCATCACCCTGCCGATGCTCGGGCCGATGCTGCTTTTTACCTTCATCACCTCGATCATCTCGGCCTTCCAACAGTTGACCATCGCGCTCCTCCTGACCAAGGGCGGCCCGCTCGGCTCCACCTATTTCTTTGCTATGTATATCTACGACAACGCCTTCAAATATTTCGACATGGGTTATGCCGCCGCCGGCTCCTGGGTGATGTTCATCATCGTTCTGGCGCTCAGCCTCGGCGTGATGCGCTGGTCGGCCGCCTGGGTCTACTACGAAGGCGAAGTCCGCCAGAACGATGGAGAAGGCCATGCGTAAGACGCTGCTCTATTCCGCGCTGATCCTGCTCTCGGCCCTGTTTATCGCGCCGTTCTACTGGACCTTCATGACGGCGATCAAAAGCACCGCCGATCTCTACCAGTTCCCGCCGGTCTTCTGGCCGTCGGAATGGCACTGGGAGAATTTTGCCGCCGCCTGGAACAAGCAGCCCTTCGGCACCTACCTGACCAACTCGGTCATCGTCGTCGTGTTTTCGACCATCGGGCAGCTGATCTCGAGCTCGCTGGTTGCCTATGGCTTTGCCCGCTTCCGCTTCCCTGGCCGCGACCCGCTGTTCATCGTGCTGCTCGCCACCATGATGATCCCGTGGGACGTGAAGATGATTCCGCTCTACATGGAATTCAACATGCTGGGCTGGATCAACACGCTGAAGCCGCTGATCGTGCCGGCCTATTTCGCCGACGCCTTCTTCGTCTTCCTGCTTCGCCAGTACATCATGACCGTGCCGATGGAGATCGACGAAGCGGCGCGCATGGATGGCGCCAACGCCTTCGACATCTATTGGCGCATCCATCTGCCGCTGATGATGCCAGCGCTGGTGCTGGTCGGTACCTTCCACTTCATGAACGCGTGGAACGACTATCTTGGTCCGCTGATTTTCTTGAACGACCAGTCGAAATACACGCTGACGCTCGGCCTTTCGATGTTCAAGGGCCTGCATGAAGTCGACGTGACCTCGATTGCCGCGATCACGGTGATCCTCTGCCTGCCGCCGCTGGCACTGTTCTTCGTCGCCCAGCGCTACATCATGGATGGTGCGGTCGGCTCGTCGGTGAAGGGGTAAACGATGCTGTTCGATATCGATCATATCCCCTTCAGCCGAAAAGGACGGTTTCTGACGCTGTCGATGATGAAGGTGCCGGGTGGCGACGGCGCGCGTGCTCTCTATCTGCGCTTTGTTGCCGGCGGTGACGAACGGCCCTCGCTCGGTCGCCTTTGCCGCGTCGAGTTCCTCGATGCAATGGGCAAGCCGGCGCAGGCAACCTTTGAGTTGACGCCGGAGCGGCTGGTTGCCCGCATCAATGCCGGATCGCTGACTTTTGTTATCGGCGAGGGCGAGCGGCTACATGTCCGCGGCGAGAATGCCGGCGTGCGCTTTCACCTGGAAGGATCGCGCTACGATTACGTCTATCGCACGCCCACCGGCGTCGATTGCCTCGTGGCAGCCGTCGAGAACGTGAAATTCATCCCGCGGGCTGTGTCTGGCACCCTTGACGTGTCGGGCGCCTGGCAGCGCGACCACTCGGCCGACGTTTCCTTCGCATTCACGGGCACAGGCATTTTCGAGGGCAATGTCGACTTCTTCCGCACCGTGCCGCCGACAGCGCCGCTTGAGAGCTTCGCGGACGCCCTTTCCGACGTCACTGTCGAGTTCGAAAAGTGGTACGGCAAGGTGCCGAGGGGCGCGCACGGTCAGGACGCGGCGCATCGGCTGGCAAGCTATCTGCTGTGGGCAAACGGCGTGCCGGTTGGCGGGCAGCTGACACGGCCGGCGATCTACATGTCCAAGAACCACATGATCAACATCTGGAGTTGGGACAACGCCTTTTCGGCACTGGGTGTGGCGGCCGTCGATGCGGACCTCGCCTTTGACCAGCTCGCAGCGATCTTCGACCATCAGGACGGCTCCGGTCTCCTGCCCGATTACATCAATGATCGTGACGTGCTCTTCGCCTTCACCAAGCCGCCGGTCCATGGCTGGGCGGTGTCGCTTATCGCGGCTAGGCACCCGGATTTCCTGACGGCGGAGCGCAAGAGCTATCTGCGCGACGCAATCGGCCGGCAGGTCGACTACTGGCTGACCTATGCGCGCACGGACGCAACGTCGCTGCCGAGCTATTTCCATGGCAACGATAGTGGCTGGGACAATGCGACCTTCTTTGCCGAAGGTGGCCCGGTCATCTCGCCTGATCTGCCGGTATTCCTCATTCTCGCTTGCGAGACGCTTGCGACTTTGCTCGAGAGCGATCCTGCGCGTGCTGCGGAATGGAACGCCAAGGCGGATGCCTTGCAGGCGTTGCTGTTCGCGCGCCTCTGGACCGGCGCAACGTTTGGCGCCCGGCTTGCGGGCGCACCGGACCGCATCTTGCCGGGCGAAAACCTGATCCAGTTCATGCCGCTGTTGCTCGGCACGCGTCTGCCCGCGGAAATGCGCGAAAAGCTTGTTGCCCGTCTCGTCGCTGGCGGCTTCATCACCGCCTGGGGGCCGGCAACCGAGAGCCCCAAAAGTTCGTTCTATGAGGATGACGGCTACTGGCGCGGCCCGATCTGGGCACCGACGACGTTGCTCCTCTGGGATGGCCTGCGCCGGCAAGGGGAGATTGAACTGGCGCGCGAAATCGCGGAAAAGTTCTGTTCACTTGCAAGCAAAAGCGGTATGGCCGAAAACTTCGATGCGCGGTCGGGGAGGGGCCTTCGCGATCGGGCATTCGCCTGGACATCCGCAGTCTATCTCCTGCTGGCGGCATCGCTCAGCGACGACAATCCATGACGAGCCGAGACGCCATGCAAAGACCAACGATCAAGACCATTGCGCAGGAAACGGGGCTGTCGATTGCCACCGTTTCGAAGGCCCTGAAGCATTCGCCTCAGGTTCGCCCGGAGACGCGCGCGATCGTGATCGAAGCGGCCGAGCGCGTCGGTTACGAACTGAACATGCACGGCGTGCAGTTGCGCACTGGCAAGACCTATCAGGTCGCGGCGATCATGACGGCGCCCGGCCCGAAGCAGAACGAGTGGGAAGGCGTGGAATACGCCCAGCTCTTGAGCGGCATTTCCTGGGCGCTGGAAGACAGCCCGTACCGGGTCTCGCTCTATGCGGTCAGGAATTTCGAGGAAAGCCAGGCCGTCATCCAGCAGATCGTGTCGCTGAAGAAGGCCGACGGCATCATCATCTCGGGCACGCGCGCCGACGATCCGCGCATCCGCACGATGCAGGCGGCCGACTTTGCCTTCGTCACCTATGGCACCAGCGTGCACAACGCGCCGCATGCCTATGTCGATGCCGACAACGAGCAGATGATCCGGGTTTCGATGGCGAGACTGGTCGACCGCGGCCATCGCCGCATCGCGCTGCTCAACCCACTGTCGGATCTGAGCTACGGCATAACCCGGTTTGAAAGCTACAGGCGCGCGCTCGAGGTTGCCGGCTTGCCGTTCGACCCGGCTCTGGTCGCACATGGGCGGTTGACGCCGGCCTTCGGGCGGGAAAACGTGCTGACGATGGCGGATCTCTCCAATCCGCCGACCGCCTATATCTGCGCCAACGAGGCCTCTGCCCTCGGCGCCTTCTCCGGTTTCCATGAGCGCGGCCTCGTGCATGGCCGCGACGCCGTCATCAATGCCACTGACGACCTGAACGTCAGTCAGTATTTCGCGCCACCGATCACCACCTATTACCTGCCGATCAGCGAGCCGAGCAGCCTGCTCGGCGCCTACATCCTTCGCCGGATGGAGGGCGAGCCGCCGGAGGCGCTGCAGACGCTTTTGATGCCGAAGCTGATCGAGCGCTGCGACGACCGTTTGACCCCGAACCGCTGAAGACAAACAACGACCCGACGACCACACGACTGCGCCTGATGATATAAACGTTTATATCCCTAAGAGCGCTCGCATCGAAGACGAAGTGCCGGGTGAAGCCGGCCGAGAGCATGACGAAGGACCCGATCTTGCATATGCCCCTGACGAGACCGAACCGTTTCAACGCCGACCAGCAGGAGACCGACATGCTCGAACTCGGCGTCTGCTACTATCCGGAGCAATGGCCGCGCGAGAAATGGGAAGAGGACGCTCGCCGCATGGTCGAGCTCGGGCTTGCCTGGGTGCGCATCGGCGAGTTCGCCTGGGCGAAGATCGAGCCGCGGTCGGGCGAGTTCCATTGGGAATGGCTTGATGACGCGATCGACGTGCTCGGCCGCGCCGGTCTCAAGGTCATCTTGGGCACGCCGACCGCCGCACCGCCGAAGTGGCTGATCGATCGTCACCCGGATATCCTGCCGGTCGACGTGAACGGCGTGGTGCGCAAGTTCGGTGCCCGGCGCCACTATTGCTTCTCCAGTCGCAGCTACCGCATCGAGGCCGCACGCATCTCGGAGGCCATGGCCGAACGTTACGGCAAGAACGCCTTCGTCCATGCCTGGCAGACGGACAACGAATATGGCGACCATGACACGATCTACAGCTATTCCGGCGAGGCCGAGCGGGCGTTTCGGCTTTGGCTCGCCGAGCGCTACGGCACGACCGACGAACTGAACCGCGCCTGGGGCACGGCGTTCTGGGCGATGAACTATAACAGCTTCGACGAAGTCGAACTGCCGAACAACCTCGTCGAAGAGCCGAGCCCGACCCATATCGTCGACTTCATCCGCTTCTCGTCCGACCAGGTGAAGAGCTTCAACAAGGCGCAAGTCGACATCATCCGCAAGCACTCGCCGGGTCGTCCGGTGACGCACAATTTCATGTCGCAGAACACCGACTTCGACCACTACAAGGTCGGCGAAGACATCGATATCGCGTCCTGGGACGTTTACCCGATGGGTGGGCTGTTGAACGGTCGTCTTTCACCGGAGGACAAGGGACGCTACCTGCGTGTCGGCGATCCGGACCAGCCTGCCTTCAACCACGATCTCTACCGGGCCGTCGGCCGTGGACGCGTCTGGGTGATGGAACAGCAGCCCGGTCCGGTCAATTGGGCGGCGCACAACCAGTCGCCGGCCGATGGCATGGTTCGGCTCTGGACCTGGCTTGCCTATGCGCATGGCGTCGACATGGTTTCCTATTTCCGCTGGCGGCAGGTGCCGTTTGCGCAGGAGCAGTTCCATGCCGGCCTCTTGCTTCCCAACAGCGAGCCCGACCAAGGCTATCTCGAGGTGGCTCAGGTCGCAGAAGAGATGAAGCGGCTGCCGAAAGGCGAGGCACGCGGCAAGGCCAAGGTCGCGATCCTGCTCGACTACAATTCGCGCTGGGCGACCCGCGCCCTGCCGCAGGGTCGGACCTATTCGGCCTCGGCGACGGCGCTCGACTGGTATTCGACCGTCTCTCGCCTTGGCGTCGACGTCGATTTCATCGGCCAGCATTCCGATCTCGACGGCTACCAGCTGGTGCTGGCGCCAGACCTTGTCATCGCCAACGAGGCCTTTGTCGAGAAGCTGGTCGCGTCGCAAGCCAGGGTCTTGTTCGGACCGCGCAGCGGCAGCAAGACTGAGGACATGCACATTCCCGAGGGATTGCCGCCGGGACCGCTCGCAGCACTTGTCGACGTCAGTGTCGCTCGCGTTGAATCCCTGCCGGAATTTCATAGCGAGACCGTGCTTTACGGCAATGAGACCTATCCGGCCGGCATCTGGCGCGAGACCGTGCGCACCAGCGAGGCGGTGCTGGCGACCTTCGAAGGGGAATACCGCAATGGCGCGCCGGCACTCGTCGGCAACGACAAGGCGCGTTACATGGCGGCGGCCGCCCGTGGCGACCTGCTGAAAAAGGTGATCAATGACGCCCTTGGCTGGGCTTCGGTCGAAGCGCTCGCTGATCTCGGCGATTTGCGCATCACCCGTCGCGGCAAGCTCAACTTCGCCTTCAACTACGGCAAGGAAGCGGCGGACGTGCCGGCTGGCGCTGGCGCTACCTTCCATGTCGGTGCCCGCAAGCTCGGTCCCGTCGACGTCGCCATCTGGACGGAATGAGAATTGGAACGTGGGCGGATCGCTCCGCCCACGGTCATTCCATGACTATTTGGCCGGTTCGGAGGCCAGGATTCCTTCGAGGCGGTCATAGCCGATGGCAATGCCGCTCTCCATCGGCGACTTGAGGACGGCATCGCGGGTCTCCGTCGAGGAGTAGATAACAGCCGTCGTCACCGTGGTGCGCCCACCCTCCTCGACGAAGTGGGTCGTCACTTGGGTTTGGCCGCCGGTCCAGTCCTCGTCAAAGAGTTCCTCGTGCACGATCCGGTCCGGCGCTTGGATCTCGCGATAGGTTCCGCCCATGCCCATCTCGACACCTTCGGCGCTTTTCCAGACGTAACGGAAGGTCCCGCCAGGTCTCAAATCAATCTCGCAAACGGGCAGCGACCAGCCGTCCGGGCCGGTCAGCCAGCGCTTGACGAGTGCCGGTTTGGTGAAGGCGTCGAAGACCAGCCGGCGCGGCGCGTCAAAGCTGCGGACGATGCGGATTTCCCGGTCGCCATGCGCCGTGACAACAAGTTTGTTGGATGCAGCATTCATGTCATTCCTCCTTCGTGGTGAAATTGGTGGGGAGTGCGGCCGACGCCTGTGATGCAGCCTCGGCTTTCAGCTCCTCAAGCAGGGTGTCGAGGCGGGCAAAATTCGCTTGCCAAAGCTTGCGATATTCCTCCAGCCAGTCGGCTGCCTCAGTGAGCGGATCGATCTCGATGCGGCAGGGACGGCGCTGTGCATCGCGGCTGCGCGAAACCAGCCCGGCGCGCTCCAGCACCTTCAGGTGCTTCGACACGGCCGGCTGGCTCATGGCGAAGGGCTCTGCAAGTTCGAGGACGGATGCTTCGCCCAGGGCCAGACGGGCAAGGATCGCCCGTCGTGTCGGGTCAGCAAGGGCGGAAAAGGTAGCGTCGAGGCGTTCGGATGGGGTCATTTGTATAACCAAATAGTTTTATAACTATTTGGTTATGTTGCAACTCGGCGCGAGAGTCAAGACTGCCCATGGGCAGGGAGCGCGCGACGCGTTTGCCGGCACCTTTTGCGAAGTGCATATTCGTCACACTGCAAGTTGTGGAAGAGACGCCTCGCGGCCTCGATCAACTTTGCTGGTGGGCTATGGCTGGACTGATGCCGGTAAGATTCGGCCCGGATCTTGGGCGTGCCGGCAGTGGACAGGAGTACCAGACCATGAAGATCATTCGGATTGCCAAAACCGCAGCCGTTGCTGCAATCGCCTTGTTTTCAACGCTCGTCGCCTTCGGCAACATCACCGACTACGCAACGAACTTCGCCTTCGTTCAGCATGTGATGATGATGGATACGATCTTTCCCGACGCGGCGATCAAATATCGCGCCATCACCAGTCCGGTGCTTCACAACCTGTTTTATGTCGTGATCATCGCGGCGGAAACGTTGACGGCGCTGCTTTGCTGGCTCGGTGCCTACAGGCTCGCCACTAACCTCAACGGTGGCGCCCGCGAATTCAACCGGGCGAAGACGGTGGCGATCGCCGGCCTGACGCTCGGCTTCCTCGTCTGGCAGGTCGGCTTCATGTCGGTCGGCGGTGAATGGTTCGGCATGTGGATGTCGAAACAATGGAACGGCGTTCCCGACGCCTTCCGCTTCTTCATCACCATCCTGCTGGTGCTGATCTTCGTGGCCCAGCGCGACGAAGAAACCGTGTGAATAAAAAAGGGGAGCCGTCAATGAACGGCTCCCTATCTGGCTTTCAGATGCGCTTACCGAGCATGCGTTACCGCAAAACCGCGGAGTGCTTTAGACGCGCTCGAGCGCCACGGCGATGCCCTGGCCGACGCCGATGCACATGGTTGACAGTGCATAACGTCCGCCGGTTTCCGCGAGCTCAAGCGCGGCCGTCCCTGTAATGCGGGCGCCGGACATGCCGAGCGGATGGCCAAGGGCAATGGCGCCGCCATTGCGGTTGACGCGGCCGTCGTCGTCGGCAATGCCGAGATCGCGCAGCGTCGCTAGTCCCTGCGAGGCAAAGGCTTCGTTGAGCTCGATGACATCGAACTGTTCCTGCGCCAGGCGAAGACGCGCCATCAATTTCTTCGAGGCCGGGGCCGGGCCGAAACCCATGATGCGCGGTTCAACGCCGGCGGTGGCCCCGCCGAGGATACGGGCGATAGGTCTGAGGCCGTATCTCCTGACCGCCGCCTCGGAGGCAATGATCAACGCCGCCGCGCCATCATTAACGCCCGACGCATTGCCGGCGGTGACCGTGCCCCCCTCCTTCTTGAAGGGCGTGCCGAGCTTGGCAAGTGCCTCCATCGTCGTGGCGCGGGGATGTTCGTCTCTTTCGACGACAGTCGGGTCGCCCTTGCGCTGCGGAATGGTGACGGCGACGATTTCCTTCGCCAGGCGACCGTTGGCTTGCGCGGCTGCCGCCTTCGCCTGGCTGCGCAGCGCAAAGGCGTCCTGGTCTTCTCGACTTACCTTGAAATCTTCGGCGACGTTTTCGCCGGTCTCCGGCATCGAATCGACGCCATATTGCTTCTTCATCAGCGGGTTGACGAACCGCCAGCCGATGGTGGTGTCATAGAGCTCGGCATTGCGCGAAAATGCGCTCTCCGCTTTCGGCATCACGAAGGGAGCCCGCGACATGCTCTCGACGCCGCCGGCAATCATCAATTCGGCTTCGCCCGCTTTGATGGCACGTGCGGCAGCGATGACGGCATCCATGCCCGAACCGCAGAGGCGGTTGATCGTGGTGCCGGTCACGCTCGCCGGCAACCCGGCCAGAAGCAGCGACATGCGCGCGACGTTGCGGTTGTCTTCGCCTGCCTGATTGGCGCAGCCGAAGATGACGTCATCGACCGCTTCCCAATCGAGCGAAGGGTTGCGTTCGATCAGCGCCTTCAGCGGTATGGCGCCGAGGTCGTCTGTTCTGACTGACGAGAGCGCGCCGCCGAAGCGGCCGATCGGCGTGCGGATATAATCGCAGATATAAGCATCGGCCATTTACGCGACCTCCTTGTTGCCCTGGTGGGCCTTCTTCGTGCGCGCGTTGATGTCACGAAGCGTCGCCAGTTCGATCTCAGTCGGCACCGGCGTCTCGATGACCTCTCCGGCGAATTTGATCGGCCAGCCGCAATTGTCGACGATCTGGTCACGTGTGACGCCGTGATGGATCGAAACAACAGCTAGTTCCTTGGTCACCGGATCGGGCTCCAGAATGCAGAGATCGGTGATGATGCGAGTGGGTCCCTTGGTCTTCATGCCGAGCCGTTCGCGATGATCGCCGCCTTCGCCATGACCCATCGAGGTGATGAAGGGCAGCTTTTCGACGAATCCACGCTTGGAGAGCGCCATGGTGATGAAGATGCGGCCGCAATTCGACGCGATCTCCGGAGCGCCGCCGCCGCCCGGCAGCCGGACCTTCGGATGGTCATAGGGACCGACGACCGTGGTGTTAAGGTTGGCGAACTTGTCGATCTGCGCGCCGCCGAGAAACCCGGTGGTAATGCGGCCGCCCTGCAGCCAGTAGCGAAACATCTCCGGCACCGAGACGGTGAAGAGGGCGGTATCGCAAAGCTCGCCGTCGCCGATCGACAAGGGGAGAACATCCGGCTTGGTGCCGACGGTTCCGCTTTCGTAGATGAGCGTAATGTCGGGGGCGTGGGTCAACCGCGCCACGTTGCAGGCCGCCGATGGCGCACCGATGCCGACGAAGCAGACGTCGTCGTTGGAAAGCTCGCGTGAGGCTGCGATGGTCATCATCTCGTTGGGGGTGAAATCCGTCATCGTCGCCTCCTCAAGCGGCCTTCGCCGGCTTCCTGCCGGCGTGTCGTGCAAAATCTTCAGGCCCTGCGTCGAGCACGTTCTCCTTGATCCATGCGGTAAAACTCTCGCGGTCGCGGGCGATCTCGTCCCAGCCGATGTAGAAGGCGTTCGAGCGCGGATAGTAGCCGTGGGCGTAGGAGGGGAAGGCGCCGCCCGGCACCTGGCTGACCGCCGTTACTGCCCAGGTGGGCAATACGACCGAGTTGGGCGACGGTGGCGCAAGCTCGTCGACGATTTCCTCGACCGTGATGATCGAGCGCTTGGCTGCAAGCACCGCCTCTTTCTGCACGCCGACGATGCCTTCGATGAGCACGTTGCCCTTCCTATCGGCCCGCTGGGCGTGGATGATCGTCACATCCGGCCGGATCGCCGGAACGGCGGCCAGCACTTCGGACGTGAAGGGGCAGGTGATCTGCTTGATGTTCGCGTTCACCTTCGGAAGGTCGGCGCCGATGTAGCCACGCAGCATCGCAAACGGCAGGTTCGCCGCACCCGCCTCATAAGCGTTGGCCATGGCCGCATGAGAGTGTTCTTCGATTTCGAGCGGCCGCGGCCACTGGTTTTCGACTGCGTCGCGGAAGCGGTGAAGCGAGCCGACACCGGGATTGCCGCCCCAGGAGAATTTCATGCCGCGGGCAGCACCCACGCCGATCAGCTGATCATAGAGGATGTCCGGCGTCATGCGCACGAGAAACAGGTTCTTGCGACCCTGGCGGATCACTTCATGTCCGGCAGCATAGGGGATCAGATGGGTGAAACCCTCCATGGCAACGGTGTCGCCATCCCTGACATTGTCGCCGATGGCCTCGGCGAGCGAAACGATCTTCGCCATGTTTCCTCTCTTCTGATTTGAGCGTTGCCGCCAATCGGCGGGCGCATGGTTATCTGCAGGCGGTGGGAAGAGCTGACGCGTCGTCTTTCGCGGTCCATGGAGTGCGGGCCGACAAGCTCCCTTTGCCTGTATTGGCCCGAAATAGGCTCTCAAAAACAGTGAGCGTCAAACATTTTGTGCGATATTTGACATTTGTTCGTATATCGCACAGATTAATTGCCGGTAGGAACGAGGATGAGCCATGAGAGAAACCGATTTCGTCAGCGGTTTTGCCCGCGGGCTGACCGTCATCGAGGCTTTTGGTGAGACACAGCAGAAGCTGACGATCACCGAGGCGGCGAAGATTACCGGTCTGGACCGGGCGACCGTGCGCCGCTCGCTGCTGACGCTCTCGGAGCTCGGCTACGCCGACTATGACGGGAAGTTCTTTTCTCTGACCCCGAAAATCCTGCGGCTCGGCCACGCCTACCTCTCGGCGACACCTCTGCCGACGATCGTCCAGCCCTATCTCGACCAGCTCTCGGAGCGGGCAGGTCAAAGCGCTTCCGCCTCGGTTCTCGACGGCACTGAGATTGTCTATATCGCGCGCGCCTCGCAAAGGCGGGTGATGTCGATCAGCCTGATGCCGGGCTCCAGGCTTCCTGCCTATTGCGCATCAATGGGGCGCGTGTGGCTCGCCGCCTTGCCGGAACAGCAGGCGAGGGACGTGCTCGCCCGCTCGGATCTCAAGGCAAACACACCTCATACGAGAACCGACACGGAAGAACTGATGGCCGAAATCGGCCGCGTGCGTCACCAAGGCTATGCGATCATCGACCAGGAGCTGGAAATCGGTCTTTGCTCCATCGCCGTTCCGCTTCAAAACGATCGCAACCAGATCGTCGCGGCACTCAACATCGGCGCGCCGGCCGCACATGTGCCGGCTGCTGAAATGGTCGAACGTTATCTGCCGCTCCTGAGGGAGACGCAGGCTGCCTTGCGGATCGTGCTGCGCTAGAGACAGCTCCCGTCTCTGATGCTTGACGGAAACCGCGACGGGTCTTCTAATCCGCGCGGACCGGAGGAGCACCCGATGACCGACGAAGAACCCCCAACGGAAACCAAGCTGACGACGACGAAGCGGCGTTGGGCGGCGGCCGGCAAGTTCCTCACCGGGCGCGCAGTCCGGCCTGAGGACGAACGATTGCCACCGGGCCAGCACCTTGTTCGGGATTGGCCGGTGCTGGACCTCGGGCAGCAGCCCGCGATCGGCGTGGAGCGCTGGCGGCTGGATGTGACCGGCCTCGTCGAACAGCGCCTGTCGCTGGATTGGACAGCGTTCAAGGCATTGCCGCAGAGCGACAGCCTCTCCGACATCCATTGCGTCACCACCTGGTCGCGCTACGACAATCGCTGGCAAGGGGTCTTGACGCACGACCTGCTCGACCTGGTCATGCCGAAGCCTGAAGCGTCTCATGTGATGCTGACGAGCTACGATGGTTATACGACCAATCTGCCGCTCGCCGATTTTGCCTCGGAACACGCGATCCTTGCGACCGATTGGGAGGGCAAGCCGATCAGCCGCACCCATGGCGGGCCTATGCGGCTTGTCGTGCCGCATCTCTATTTCTGGAAGAGCGCAAAGTGGCTGACGCGCATCGATTTTCGAGCCGGCGACGAGGCCGGTTTCTGGGAGCGCAATGGCTACCACATGCGTGGCGACCCTTGGCTTGAGCAGCGTTATTCCGCTGACTGACGGCCGGGCGTGGCTTTGGATATTGCCGGGAAAATGTATTCTGCGTTGCCCGCCGCGATCTGCCGGCGGGCAACGCAGCTGATGCTATTTCATCAGGTCCATATGCTGTTCGGCCCGCGCCTTGATCAAAGGGTCGAGGTCCGACTTGTAAGGCCCGTATTTCGTAAACATTTCGTGGGCTTCGAGCGGCGGAATGCCGGATGCGCGGATGAAATCCTCCAGATCATACCGGACCTCGCCGTTGGCGACGCCCTCTGTAAACTGAAGTCCCGTCTCGGATGTGGACATTTGAATCTCCGTTATCCCGAGCCCGCAACGACGGTGTTGGTTCCCGTGGCAGCAGGCGTTGATAGGTGGCTTCGCTTGTTCACGAAAATGGCGCCAGATGCAGAACGCGGCGCGATGGTTTTGAACGCGTCATTGTGGCTTTTCAGAACGCGGGGGCATGCTCACAGCACATTTGCGCGGGATTCACGCCGCAGAGGCGCCGAATGCATGTATGGGCTTCAACAGGCTTAAGGGCCAACAACGCCGCCCTCCATGCGCCGGGCAGGTGGCGGACCGCTCCCCTTGGCCATTCAGCTCCGGCCGGTGAAAGATACACTATCAAGCCGCCGGGCCAAACACAGGAATGGTCCTTGCGAGGCCTTGTTGCAAAAAGTGACCTTGGCTCCGGCGCCGGGCGAAGCCGCCATACGAGCAAACGGATTGCGGCGATCAGGCTTCGGTGGGCGAGCCAGCAGCTTGAAAGCGGGCCTCGAACTCCCGCCGTAGGTTTTTCCGCACCTCCGCCGCGCGCTGGCGTCGCTTTCGGATGCTGGTCACGGGATTGTAAGTCGGAACGGCGGTCGGACGCCCCTCGGCATCGACGGCCACCATCGTGAAATAGCAGGAGTTCGTGTGCCTGCGCTCGCCGGTGCGGATGTTTTCGGCTTCGACGCGGATCCCGACTTCCATCGAGGTCCGCCCGGCCTGATTGATCGAGGCGCGAAAGGTCACGAGTTCGCCGACATGGATCGGCTGCCGGAAGACGACCTGGTCCACTGACAAGGTCACCGCATATTCCTGCGAATAGCGCGAGGCGCAGGAAAACGCGACGCGGTCGAGAAGATTGAGCAGGGCGCCGCCATGGACCTTGCCGCTGAAGTTGGCCATGTCGGGCGTCATCAAGACGACCATTTCAAGCTCGCTGGTGTCATGCCCGGCTTCCACGGCCACTCCTTCTAAGATGATCGCAGCCCTTCTGGACCGATACGCGGCCGACGATGCCAGTATTCCAAGCCATGGTCCAGCGGTCAGTGAGACGTCCGGCTCGGTGGGCGACCGTGGGACTGGCCAGGGTGCGGGTCGCCGGGAGAAGAGCCAAACAACGACTGCAGAGGTAAATGGTCGGACCTGGATCGGAATCTCTGGTGGCCCTGACGTCACCGGGTGCCGACTTCACGATCGTCGATAATAGTCTTGATGATGTTACACATTGTTTGCATTGCTTCGGCCACCTGTTTGTCGGCAACTTGTTCAACGTCGTCGCAGATCGATTGGCACCTCATGACATGATCGACCGTGTGCATACTCGGTAGCGTCCCGTTGAACCGAATCGTCTCGACATATGGCGCATTATTTCTTGAGTAGATCGGAGCGTTACTCTGCTTTGTAATCGATGCCCAGTTCACGGAACAAGGCGGCCGTAGCAGCTCTATCTCCTCGGGACATGTACTCCATTCCGGCCCGGATCGCATAGCGCCAGGCCTCTCCCCTTTCCCAGGCTTCCTTGAGAGCATCCGACAGGTCACCGAGACGGTTGGAAGCATCGAGCGCGTCGAAGAGCAATACCGCTTGCCTCAAGTCCTTGTCGCGCTTTGCAGCCCCAATCGTATCGACTACGCGGCGGGAGGCCACGATCAGCTTGTGAACAGCATAGCGCTCCGGAGCCGGGACAATCACGGAGATTCCGCTTTTGTGTAGCAGGACGGCTCGCACGGGCTCATAGATGAGGAAATCCAAAAACCGCAGCGGATCGGCGCTTGCCCCACCCAGGGCGGGCATGTCGGCCGGTTGATCTTGATAGTCATCACTACCCCTATTTCCGGTCAAGAATTCCACATTGTAGCCCGCCCGGTTCTTGAATGCCGATGATCGGGTTGACCCTGAGCGATGCGGGATCGGCCGGAAGGTCGGATCGACGCCTTGTAGGATTTCAAGAATAGGTGGAAGCGAGTCCCCTACTTCGGAGCTGATCGCGTAGTCCTGGGCGAAATCAGCATCACCCGTGGTCATCGAGGCGGCAGGAAGACGGACGCCAAGATGGCCCGCATAGGTCGAGAACGCTACCGTTCCTACCAAGCAGGCCCGCAAGCGGAAAATGCCAGCCTGGGCCAGCGCCTCGACGACATCGCCGGAAAACGGTTCGGGAGCTGGTAATCCAGCCTCGCGAACAAGGGTGGTGACCAGCTTACGGCGGGCCTTGGCGTCATCCTTGATCGCGCGGAAGTCCTTTACCCGCCTGTTGATTTCGGGATCATCGGCCGGTCCAACATACCGGCGTTTCTGTCGGTGGCCCTCGCCTTCGTCGGGCTGGTCGAAATACCAGTATTTGCGGGCTTTGACCGTGACCGGCACGAAGCGGCCTTCAACCGGGAAATCGGCCGAGAAGCTGGCGTCGAGCAGACGTTGACCGAGTTCGGCGGTCATCGTGCGATACATCAGGTCGATCTGCCGCATATCTGCTCCCGTTATACTGAATTGCGAAAATTAGTATAACGGTCGGAAACTCCGATGGGCTGGCGTTATACTGAGTTTGTGAATTTAGTATAACGGCACTAACCTTATTTTCAAGAACAATCGACGACGGCGGCCCAAGGGGTGGGTAAGGTCGGAAGCGTTGACATCAAGATCGGGCTTCGGGTCGCCTGGAGCAAGAGGATCCAGCGGCCTGATCACTGATGTTGAAAATTGCCTGGAAGCGTTGATCCGCGCTACCGGTTTGCCGATGTCCATTTGTGCCCACAGGCGAGGGCAGAAGTCGCGACACCAAAATTAGCCACGAGTGCACGCGCATTGAGGTATTGAAGCTTGTTCTCGTCCAGTCCGTTCAACGTGGCTGCGGTGGCACGACGTGGCGGCGGTTGATGGTCGCTGGACGGCCCTTGATGGACAGGGTCGTATCGCGCTTCTCACGTTCAGCCACGACCTTGCCCTTCGCGACGACACAGAGCCGCTCGGCGCGCAGGCGCACCGCCTCGATGGGGTTGTCCGCATCGAGCACAACGAGGCTTGCCGATTTGCCGACGGCTAGACCGAGATGATCGAGTCCCATGATCTCGGCATTGACCTTGGTGCCATGTCGAAACAGGTACGCATGTCCGCGGGCGAGGACATCTGGGCGACGTGCAATCGCATGAAGGCGACGTCGAGCATGTCGGCTGTGCCGAGGCGCGCCACCCCTGCAGCATGATGCCGATCAGCGGATTGGGGCCGCCGAGACACCGGCTTCTGCAATCAGCGGCAGCAGTTTCGAGACGTAGTAGTTGTCCATCGAATGCATCGAGGTAAGGTGCGAGCCAGCCACCCGGCCTTGCAGGGCAGCTTTGCTTCTTTCAGAGCGTCCTCAGCACGTCGCCGAGTGCGTCAACCAGCATGTCGGCGTTCTCGCGGGAGAAGACGAGGGGAGGGCGGATCTTCAGAACGTTAGCATTGGGACCCGAGGCGCTGATCAGGATGCGCCGCTCGCGCAGGCCGTTGACGATGCGTGTCGACAGGGCCGCGTCAGGACGCTTTGTGGCCGAGTCCGCGATGATCTCGACGCCGATGAAGAGCCCAGACCCGCGCACGTCGCCGATCGCCGGGTGCGTAGCTGAGAGGCTTTTCACCCTATCCATCAGGTGGCGACCAACCACCAGCGCATTCTGCTGCAGGCCTTCAATCTGGATCGTGTCCAGCACGGCTTTGCCGGCGGCGGCCGCGACTGGATTGCCGCCGAACGTGTTGAAATAGCGCGCCCGAGGACCGAACTCGGCAATGACCTCCGGGCGCAGAACGATGCCGGCCATCGGGTAGCCGTTGCCCATCGGCTTGCCGATCGTCACCATATCGGGCGCGACGCCGTGGCGCTCGAAGCCCCACATGGCCTCGCCGGTGCGGCCGAAGCCGGGCTGTACTTCATCGGCCACGAAGAGACCGCCGGCCTCATGGATGGCGTCGACCGCCGGCTTCAGAAAACCTTTCGGCCCCTCGAAAATACCGTCGCTCGAAAAGATCGTGTCGGTGATCAGCATGGCCGGCTTAATGCCGTGGCGCTTCAAGTCAGCAATCGCCGCGCGTACGTCGCGGCCGAACTTTTGCACCATTTCTTCGGCGGAATGACGGTAGCTGTCCGGAGCAGGCACGGTGCGTACATGCGGCCCCAGCGTCACGGCTTCGCCGAGGGACGGCGAGAATTCCGCGACGGCGCTTGTGAGACCGTGATAGGCAAGCTCCGTTGCGATGATGCCTGTGCCGCCGGTGACGAAGCGGGCGATGCGCACCGCAAGGTCATTCGCCTCGCTGCCGGTACAGGTGAACATGACCTGGCTGAGCGCCTCGGGGAAGGTGGCCGTCAGCGCCTCTGCATAGTCGACGATGCCTTCGTGTAGGTAGCGCGTGTGGGTGTTCAGCACGGCGGTTTGCCTGGTGATCGCCTCCACCACGCGCGGGTGGCAATGGCCGAGCGAGGCGACGTTGTTGTAGGCATCGAGATATCGTTCGCCGGCCGCGTCATAGAGAAAGACGCCTTCACCGCGCACGAGATGCAGCGGTTTTTCATAGAAGAGGCGGTAGGCGGGACCGAGCACTTTTTCACGGCGCGCTATCAGCGCCCGTTCAGCTTCGTCGAGCCGTTCGAAATCTTCGCGCGAGAAAGCGTTTACCATCGACATGATCAGGCCTCGGAAAGGTTGGGCACGAGCCTTTTCAGCCCGGCCGGCGTCAGATCGGATATGTTTTGAAGCCCCCGCCAGGCGGTGGCGTGGTTGCGCAGGATATAGTCGCGGTTTTCCGGGAAGCGTGCGGAGCGCCATTCGGCGATGATGAGTGACATCGCCAGCCGCGACCGGGTCAACACCGGTAGAAGTTCAATTTCGGCAGGCTCCAGCGCACGTGCCGAAAGGAACCCCTCCAGGAAGGAGCTGGTGCGCGCCGCCCAGTTTTCCGTCGCCAGATGATAGGAAAGCGCGACGGCAAGATCGTTGATGAGTGGCGCATGGACCATGTCGCCGAAATCGATAATGCCGACGACTGCGGTGGGTGCGGCCGGATCGAGCAAAACATTGTGCGGGTTGAAGTCGTTGTGGATGATCTGCCGTCGCTTGAGATTGGTGATGGCGGGAAGCGCCCGCTCGAACTCCGCCAGCACGGCCTTCGCCTGCGCCCGGCGTTCGGGCGCGACATGGTCGAGGACGGCAGTGAGATCGAGCGTGTGGGAAATGTCCCACATCAGCTTTCCCGCCGGCGGGCGTCCGTCATAGTTCTCAAGGCCGAGCCCGAGTTCCGCAAGCGCCCGGCCGACGTTGCGGCTCTGCGCCTCGGAGGCGGGTGTGCGGTACTGCAATTCTCCCTGCAGGAAAGTCAGCAGGCGCATGATGCGCGGGCCATCGGCGGTGGAAAGCGTGTGGCTAGGCTCTCCGCTTTTCGTGAGTATGAGCCGCGGCACCGGTACGGCGGGGGCGGCAGCCTCCAGATGCAGGAGCGCACCGTCCTGGAATTCCAGCGCGGCCGGGTCCTCGGCGGGATTGGCAATCTTGAGGATGAAGGCCGTTTCGTCCGAGCGGGTGAAAAGAAAGGTCTCGTCCCTTTCGCTGGAAAACCGCCTGATCGTGCCGCCCATGCCATAGACCTGCTTCACCGCGGCCTCGGCATCGGCAAGCGATGTCGCACTCCACGTCGCCGACATGGAATCGGCCTTCTTGGCGGTGGGCGATGGCTCCGTCATGCTTGCTCCGTTGGTGGGGTTGCCCGCATTTCCTTCGATTGTCCCTCCCGTCCGCTGACCACGGTGCCGACTAAATTGCCGCCGCAAGCCGTTTGGCGGAAGATGTCCGCGACATGTCATACTTGAAACACGCCGAAAAAGATGCATCAAGTATCTTGTTATTCGATTTTGCGGACCAGTTCCATGCCTCAATTTACGTCACTGGATCATGAGAACCTCAACAGCGCGGTTTATGGTGCGTTGTGCGATGCCCTGATCCAGGGAGGTTCCAGCCCGGCGACCGGCTGAAGATCCGTGATCTGGCGGAACAATTCGGCACGAGCGTCACACCGATCCGCGACGCCATCCTTCGGCTTGCCAATGACGAGGCGATCACCTTCCGCTCGCCGCGCGACATCCGCATCCCGGGTTTGAGCGAAAACCGCTACCGCGAGATCCGCGCAATCCGTGTCCGGCTGGAGGGATTGGCGGCGGAAACCGCCGCCCAGGTGGCGACGAGCACGGATATCGAGGCATTGGAACGCATCTTGCGCGAAAATGAACAGGCAATCGAGGCCGGCGACCGGCTGAAGGGCACGCAACTCAACCAAGCCTTCCACTTCCTGTTGCCGCAGATCGCTGGGCTGCCGGTGCTGAACGGCATCCTGCGGCGGCTCTGGCTGCAGATGGGGCCGCACATTTCCGATGCCTATATAGAGGGTGGACGTGCGATGATCGACCATCACTACCCGGTCGTCGAAGCCCTGAAACGGCACGATTCCGCCGCCGCCTCGATGGCGATCGTCGACGATATCCTGCTCGGCGGCAAGCCGATCCTCGAGCGCATCGAACGGGGAACGGAGCGGGAGGCGCGCAGGGCCTGACATCACTTGGAAGAGGAGGCTTGCAATTCATGAGCGGCCTATTACGATGTATCAAGCATCAACAGAGAACGCTCCCATGACCGAAGAATGCCGCTACATGTTGCTGACGGGTGCGAGCCGCGGGATCGGTCATGCGACGGTCAAGCTCTTCCAGTCGAAGGGCTGGCGCATTCTCACCGTTTCCCGTCAATCCTTTTCCGAGGAATGCGCCTGGCCCTCCGCCCGCGAAAGCCATATCCAGGCCGACCTCGCGGATCTCACGCAGATCGACCGCCTGGCAGCGACGGTGCGCGAGCGCCTGCCGAACGGCCGGCTGCACGCGCTCGTCAATAATGCCGGCATTTCGCCGAAGGGGCCGGGCAAGAGCCGCCTCGGTGTGCTGGATACGGATGCCGATGTCTGGACGCAGGTGCTCAACGTCAATCTTATCTCGACCGCTTTGATCGCCCGCGCACTCATGCCGGAACTGGAAGCAGCGAAGGGCTCGATCGTCAATGTTACGTCGATCGCCGGCTCGCGCGTCCACCCCTTCGCAGGCGTTGCCTATGCGGCGTCCAAGGCGGCGCTTGCCTCGCTGACCCGTGAAATGGCGCACGAATTCGGCCAACGCGGGGTCAGGGCGAATGCCATCGCCCCGGGCGAGATCGAAACGTCGATCCTGTCGCCCGGAACGGATGAACTGGTGGCGGCGGAAGTGCCGATGCGAAGACTGGGCGAACCGCGCGAGGTCGCGGAGACCATCTATTTCCTCTGCACCGAGCCATCGTCCTACATCAACGGCGCGGAAATTCACATCAACGGAGGTCAACACGTCTGACGATGGTCGACTGGGGGAAATCCCCGCTGACCGACAAGGACCGGAGTGCATCATACGGTCGGACAAACGCCCGGGGAGAAAGGGCGCGACGACCGGAAAGGCTGTAATCATCGCAATACGCCAAAGGGACGGGTCAGCAGTCCGCATGAGATCGTCAACGGGGGCCGGAGGCTGACGGCGGTTCCTTCACAAACGAAGAAAAGGGGAGTGCAATGAAGACTATCTTTCAAGCGGGTGTTCTGGCGTCCGCCGTCGTCGTGCTGTCCGCAAGCCTTGCCGCACCGGCATTCGCACGGGACCTGACCGTCGTCTCCTGGGGCGGCAACTATCAGGACGCGCAGCGCAACATCTATTTCAAGCCCTTCGCCGAAAAGACCGGCAAGCCGGTGCTCGACGAAGCCTGGGACGGCGGCATCGGCGTCATCCAGTCGAAGGTCAAGGCCGCGCGCCGAACTGGGATGCCGTGCAGGTGGAAGCCGAAGAGTTGGCGCTCGGCTGTGCCGACGGACTTTATGAAAAGATCGACTGGGACAAGATGGGCGGCAAGGACAAGTTCCTCGATTCTGCGGTCGATGACTGTGGTGTCGGCGCCATCGTCTGGTCGACGGCGATCGCCTATGACGGTGATAAGCTGAAGGAAGGCCCGGCCTCCTGGGCGGACTTCTGGAATGTCGAAAAATTCCCCGGCAAGCGCTCGCTGCGAAAAGGCCCGAAATATACGCTCGAATTCGCGCTGCTCGCCGATGGCGTCTCTAAGGACGAGCTGTACGACGTGCTTGGGACCGACGAAGGGGTCGAGCGCGCATTTAAGAAGCTCGACGAGTTGAAACCGCACATCGTTTGGTGGGAATCGGGCGCCCAGCCGCTGCAGTTCCTCGCCTCTGGCGAAGTGGCGATGACGTCGGCCTATAACGGTCGCATCACCGGCATCAACCGCACGGAAGGCAAGAACTTCAAGGTCGTCTGGCCGGGCAGCATCTACGCCGTCGATAGCTGGGTGGTGCTGAAGGATGCGGAAAACAAGGACGCCGCACAGGACTTCATTGCCTTCGCAAGCCTGCCCGAACATCAGGCGAAGCTGCCGGAATTCGTCGCCTACGGCCTGCCGAACAAGGAAGCTGCAGCCAAGGTTCCGGCGGAATTCGCCAAGGACCTGCCGACCGATCCGGCGAACATGACGGAGTCGATCTCGCTGAATGTGGACTTCTGGATCGACAATGCCGAAACGCTGACGCAGCGCTTCAACGCCTGGCTGGCCCAGTAAGAACATTCGCCGCGAAGGGCGCTCCGACGGGCGCCCTTCCTGCCTGGCCGGATGCGTTCTCACGGGTTTTCCGGATGGCGCATCCTTCGCCTCTAGCGATGGAGTCTTCCGTGGCCGAATTCATTCGATTTGACCGCATCACCAAATTCTACGGCCCGCTCTGCGTGGTTGAAAACCTGGCTCTCGGCATTGGCAAGGGCGAGTTCGTAAGCCTGCTCGGCCCCTCCGGCTCCGGCAAGACGACGATACTGATGATGTTGGCGGGTTTCGAGCAGCCGACCTCCGGCAATATCCTGTTGGACGGGACCGCGATCAACGACGTGCCGACCCACAAGCGGGACATGGGGGTCGTCTTCCAGAGTTATGCCTTGTTCCCGCATATGTCGGTCGGCGAGAACGTGGCCTTCCCGTTACAGATGCGTGGGCTGGGCAAGGCGGAGATCGCCGAGCGCGTGGCGCGAGCGCTGGACATGGTGCAGCTGTCGGCCTTCACCGACCGCCGGCCTTCGCAACTCTCCGGTGGGCAGCAACAGCGTGTGGCGCTTTCCCGCGCGCTGGTCTTCGAGCCGCGCGTCGTGCTGATGGACGAGCCGCTAGGCGCGCTCGACAAGCAGTTGCGCGAGCAGATGCAGCTCGACATTCGCGACCTGCACCGCCGCCTTGGCGTGACGATTGTCTTCGTCACACATGACCAGTCGGAGGCGCTGACCATGTCGGACCGCGTCGCCGTCTTCAACAAGGGTAAGATTGAGCAGATCGGCACGCCGCGGCAGGTCTATGACGAACCGGCGACGCGCTTCGTCGCGGAATTTATCGGCGAGACCAATCTGGTCGAGGGTGTCGTCGAGGCGGTGCAGGGGCAGGAGGCGACTGTGCGCCTGCGGTCCGGCGCGCATATCGTTTCGGCCGTTTCCGGCAGCGTCGCCTCCGGCCAGCCCGTCTTTCTCTCTATCCGGCCGGAGCGGGTCGATCTCAGCGAAACGCGCGGCGAAGCGCGCAATTGCCTGGAAACGGAAGTGACCGATTCCGTCTATCAGGGCGATCATCTGCGTGTGCAGTTGCAGAACGCAGCACAACCGCTGATCGCCAAGCTCGGTCGCCGGTCACGCGAATTCCCGCCGGGCACCAAGGTCTATGCGGCCTTTTCAGCCGGCGATTGCCGGGTCATCGCGCCATGAGTGCAGTCTCGTCCCGGACCGGGCGGTCGCTCGTTCTTCTTGCGCCGCTGCTTCTCTTCCTCATCGGCTTCTTCGTCTGGCCGCTGTTCAGCATGATGTCGCAGGCGGTGTCGGATCCAGCCGTGCTGCGCCTGCTTCCGCGAAGCGCCGAAGTACTGACGGATTGGGATCGAAAGTCGCCGCCGACCATGCCCATGCAGACGGCGCTGATGGAGGACCTGAAGGCCGTCGATGACGACCAGGCGCTCGGCGATATGGTCCGCCGCCTCAACAGCGCCCGTTCCGGCTTCCGCACGCTCATGTCCAAGACGATCAGCGCGCTCGACGACACGGCGAACCCGCCCGCCGACCTCGTGTCCATCGACAAGCGTTGGGAGAAACCGGAATTCTGGCTGGCCATCGCCGATGCGCTCTCGCCGCTCACCGATCGCAACCTGCTCGCCGCAGTCGATCTCGGCCGCAATGCCGCCGGCGATATCGAGCACCTGCCAGCCGACCGGTCCGTCAACCGCGTTATCCTCGTGCGCACCTTCTGGATCGCCGCACTTGTCACCTTCGCCTGCGCCGGTATCGGCTTCCCCTATGCGATGATCGCGGCTTCGCTGACTGGCTGGAAGCGCGACCTGATGCTGGCTGCCGTGCTGCTGCCGCTCTGGACTTCGCTTCTGGTACGCACCGCCGCCTGGTTCATCCTGTTGCAGGAAAAAGGGTTGATCAACGACCTCCTGCAAACGCTCGGTCTGATCGATGCGCCGCTGCCGTTGATCTTCAATCGCACCGGCGTCATCATCGCCATGACCCATGTGCTGCTGCCTTTCATGGTGCTGCCGATCTATTCGGTGCTTATTACCATCCCGAAGAACCTGATGCCGGCGGCCGCCTCGCTCGGAGCGCCGCCCTGGCGCGCGTTCCTGCGCGTGCTGCTGCCGCTGAGCCTGCGCGGCGTCGCCTCCGGCAGTCTGCTCGTCTTCATTTCTGCAATCGGCTACTACATCACCCCGGCTCTGATTGGCGGGCCGGGCGACCAGATGATCAGCTCGATCATCGCCTTCTACGCCACAGGTTCTGCGAACTGGGGCATGGCCGGGGCGCTTGGCGTCGTGCTGCTTGTCGCGACACTGCTGCTCTATAGTGTCTATGCGCGGCTCTCCACTGACGAGCCGGGGAGGCGCTAGGTCATGCCGATGAAGCTCACCAAGTTCGCTTTCGCCTCGCTGACGATCCTCTTCCTCGTCGCGCCGCTCATCGCCATCCTGCCGCTCGCCTTCACCTCGAGCGTCATCCTCACCTACCCGATCCCGTCCTGGTCGCTGCGCTGGTTCGAGGAATTGTTCACGGCAGATGCCTGGCGGCGGGCGATCTTTAACAGCCTGATCATCGGGACGGGCACGACGCTGCTCGCCACCGTGCTTGGCACCGCCGCCTCGCTCGGCCTGCGCAACCGCCTCCTCTTCTTCCGCGGGTCAATACGCACGCTTTTTCTACTGCCCATGGTGGTGCCCGCTGTCGTGCTCGGTGTCGGCATGCAGGTGCTGCTCGCGGGTTTCGGCCTGACGAACAGCTATGCCGGCGTGATCATCGCCCACACTGTCGTCGCCGTGCCCTTCGTCGTGGTCAGCGTCATCGGCGCGCTTGCCGGCATCGACGAACGCGTGGAACTCGCCGCACAAAGCCTCGGCGCTTCGCCCGCAACGGTCTTCCGCCGCGTGACCCTGCCGCTCGCCATGCCCGGCGTGCTCTCCGGCGCGGTGCTGGCCTTCGCCACCTCGCTGGACGAGGTTGTGCTGACGCTCTTTGTCGCCGGTCCCAACCAGCGTACGCTGGCCCGGCAGATGTTTTCGAGTATCCGTGAGAACATCAGCCCGGCGATTGCGGCAGCGGCCTTCCTCTTCATCGTCGCGACAATTCTGATCGGCCTCGCGGTTGTGCTGTCTCGATCTGTGCTGGCGAAGCGGCGTTAGACAAATTTGCGCGTCCGGGATGAAAAGATCGTTGAAGGCTTTGGATACGTAAAGGGATAGATAAGCGCGCTGATGCCGGCCCGAGCAGCCAATCGATCGGGTTTTTGAGGGCTGCAGGGAATGCTGCGAACATATTCAGGGCTCGAAATGATCAGCCCGTCACTCGCGGAAATTTTCTCGATGAACCGGATGACGCTCTCTGGGGTATTCGGCCCCTCCCGTTCTGTTCTCGTCCAGTCCGTTCAACGTGGCTGCGGTGGCACGATGTGGCGGCGGTTGATGGTCGCCGGACGGCCCTTGATGGACAGGGCCGTATCGCGCTTCTCGCGTTCAGCCACGACGTTGCCCTTCGCCACGACACAGAGCCGCTCGGCGCGCAGCCGCACCGCCTCGATGGGGTTGCCCGCATCGAGCACAACGAGGCTTGCCGATTTGCCGACGGCTAGGCCGAGATGATCGAGTCCCATGATCTCGGCATTGACCTTGGTCACCATGTCGAAACAGGTGCGCATGTCCGCGGGCGAGGACATCTGGGCGACGTGCAATCCCATGAAGGCGACGTCGAGCATGTCGGCCGTGCCGAGGGAGTACCAGGGATCGAGCACGCAATCCTGACCCCAGCCGGTGCGGATGCCGGCCTTCAGCATTTCGGGCACTCGCGTCAGGCCACGCCGCTTGGGATAGGTATCGTGCCGCCCCTGCAGCATGATGTTGATCAGTGGATTGGGGATCGCCGAGACACCGGCTTCCGCAATCAGCGGCAGCAGTTTCGAGACGTAGTAGTTGTCCATCGAATGCATTGAGGTAAGGTGCGAGCCAGCCACCCGGCCTTGCAGGCCGAGCCTCTGGGTCTCATAGGCAAGCTGCTCGATATGGCGCGACAGAGGATCGTCGGTCTCGTCGCAATGCAGGTCGACCATCAGGCCGCGCTCGGCCGCGATCTCGCAAAGTTCGGTAACGGAACGCGTGCCGTCGGACATGGTCCGCTCGAAATGCGGGATGCCGCCGACGATGTCGACGCCCATGTCGAGGGCGCGGATGGTGTTCTCGCGCGCATTCGCCGAGCGGTAGAGCCCGTCCTGCGGGAAGGCGACGAGCTGGAGATCGATATAGGGCGCGATCTCCTTCTTGACCTCGAGCAGCGCTTCGACCGCAAGAAGGCGGTCGTCGCAGGTATCGACATGGGTGCGGATGGCGAGGAGGCCCATCGAGACCGCCCAGTCGCAATAGGCCAGCGCGCGTTCCTTGACGGCCTCGTGGGTCAGGAGCGGCTTGAGTTCGCCCCACAGCGCGATGCCTTCGAGCAGCGTGCCTGAGGCATTGATACGCGGCAGGCCGTAGGACAGCGTTGCGTCCATATGGAAATGCGGATCCACAAAGGGCTGGCTGACGAGGTTGCCCGAGGCATCGACGACACGACCGGCCCCGGCATCGATACGGGGCTCGATCGCGGCGATCCTGTCGCCCTTGATGCCGATATCGGCGACGGTTCCATCGGGCAGCGTGCCGCCCTTTACGATCAGGTCGAAACTCATCTTTCGCCTTTCTGGTACGGGATCATCAAAGCTTTGGGATAGGTGGCGCGGCGTGCGACCAGGATCAGCGCCAGGATCGACAGCGCATAGGGCATCATCAGGAAAACCTGATAGGGCACGATACCGCCCGATATCTGCTGCAGGCGAACCTGATAGGCATCGAATGCGGCAAACAGGATGGCGCCGATCAGCGCCTTTCCTGGTCGCCAGGAGCCGAAGACGACCAGCGCGATGCAAATCCAGCCGCGCCCATTGATCATCTGGAAGAAGAAGGAATTGAAGGCCGAGATGGTGAGAAAGGCGCCGCCGACCGCCATCAGCGCGCTGCCGACGGCGACGGCGCCCATGCGTATGCCGGTGACCGAAATGCCTTGCGCCTCGACCGCCGACGGGTTTTCACCCGCAGCGCGAACGGCAAGGCCAATGGGGGTGCGATAGAGGATCCAGGCGACGGCTGCGACCGACACGAATGCGAGATAGGTCAGCGGCGTCTGGGTAAACAGCGCCTCACCAACGACAGGAATGCTGGACAGGCCCGGGATCGGCAAGGGCTGGAACGGCTCGATCTTGGGCGGCGACGTCACCTCGGGCAGCGCAAGACGATAGGTGAAATAGGTAAGGCTTGTAGCAAGCAGCGTAACGCCGATGCCGACGACGTGTTGCGACAGGCCGAGCGGTACCGTGAGCGTGGCGTGCAGCAAGCCGAACATGGCACCGACCAGGGCAGCGACCAGCACGCCGGCCCAAAGATCGCCGCCAGAATAGACGGTGAACCAGCCGGCGAAGGCGCCTGCCGTCATGATCCCCTCGATGCCGAGGTTGAGGACGCCCGCGCGCTCGCAGATCAACTCGCCCATGGTTGCGAAGATCAGCGGCGATGCTATGCGGATGGCGGCGACCCAGAAGGAGGCGGTGAAGAGGATCTCAATCGCGTCCATGTCACCTCCACCTTATCCGGAATCGCGTCAGAAGGATCGCGACAACCATCGTCAGCAGCGAGGTGGCGACCATGACGTCGGCTATGTAACTCGGCACTTTGGCCGCACGGCTCATGGCATCGGCGCCGACGAAAATGCCGGCGACGAAGATGGCCGATGCGATGACGCCGAGCGGGTTGAGCATGGCCAGCATCGCGACGACGATGCCGGAGTAGCCGTAGCCCGGCGACAGGTCGAGCGTCAGGTTGCCCTTGAGCCCCGAGACTTCTGAAAAGCCGGCAAGTGCGGCCAACCCGCCCGAAAGCAGCGCCGTCTTCATGAGCGTGCGGTTGACCAGAATGCCGACAAAGCGTGCGCCCTCGGCATTGAGGCCGACGGCGCGCATTTCGTAGCCGAGAACCGTCTTTTTCATGACGACCCAGACGAGAACGGCCGAAGCAAGGGCAATGACGAAACCATAGTGCAGGCGCTTGCCCTGGATGAGGCGTGGCAATTGCGCTTCGGCGATCACCTTCTGCGATTGCGGCCAGCCGAGCCCCATCGGATCCTTGAGCACACCTTCAAGCAGCATCGACACGAACAACAGGACGATGAAGTTGAGCAGCAGCGTGGTGACCACCTCATCGACGCCGAAGCGGGTCTTCAGCACGGCCGGGCCAAGCAGAAGCATTGCGCCTGCGGCCATGACGGCGGCCATGATCACCGGGATCAGAATGACCGAAGGTAGCGGCAGCGCGCCGGTTCCCAGCACCACGGTGACGACGCCCCCGATGTAGAGTTGCGCTTCTGCGCCGATGTTCCAGAGCTTGGCCCGGAAGGCGACGGCGATCGCCAAGCCCGTGAAGATCAGCGGCGTCGCGCGGGTCAAGGTTTCCATGAGCGCGAACTGCGAGCCGGCCGCACCCTTGGCCACAAGATAGAAGACGGACAGTGGCGAAGCGCCAGCGGCAAGAACCAGCATCGACGTCAGCAGCAGCGTGGTGGCGATGGCTGCCAGCGGAAACAGCAAGGTGACCGTCAATGACGGTGCGGGCTTCGGCTCAAGCCGCATGATCGCTGGGCTCCCCGCTGTGGCCTGCCATCAGCTCCCCCAGTTCCCGAATGCTGCGTTCACCGCGCGAAGACGGCGTCGATAAGCGCCCCTTGGACATGACGATGATGCGGTCGGACAATGCCAGGATTTCCTCAAGGTCCTCCGAAATCAGCAATATCGCCGCGCCCCTTTCCCGCGCTTCAAGCAACATGCGGTGAACATAGGCGACGGCGCCGACATCGAGGCCGCGGGTCGGCTGGCTTGCAAGGATGACCGCCGGGTCGGGATCAAGGGCCCGGCCGAGGATGAGCTTCTGCATATTGCCGCCCGAGAGCAGGCGTATGCGGGCCTCGGGCGAGGGGCATTTGACGTCGTAGTCGGCAATGAGTTTCTCGGCGAAGCGGCCGGCGGCTTTCCAGTTCAGGAAGCCCATGCGGTTGAATCGCGGGCTCCGGTAGCGTTCGGCGATGACGTTCTCCGCCACACTCATGTCGCCGATGCTGCCGATAGCGTGGCGGTCTTCCGGAATGCGGGCCACGCCATGGGCGAGCGCAGCGCGCGGCGACCAGTCAGCGACTTCCTGCCCGGCGATGGAAATGCTGCCGCCGGTTGGACGCCGGATGCCGGCGATGAGGCCGGCAAGGACAGCCTGACCATTGCCGGCAACGCCGGCAAGGCCGGTGATTTCACCAGCTGTCAGCGTGAGCGACACCTTATCGAGGCCGGCTCCGTTATACGGCGCTGTTGAGACGCCCTCGAGCGCCAGCAGCGGTGCGCCCAGTTTCACCGGGCTGACCTCCGCCGGCTTGACCTCCTGGCCAACCATGAGGGAGGCCAGTTCTTTGCGATCGGTCGAGCCTGTCTCGCGCTCGCCGACGAGCTGGCCGGAGCGCAGAACCAGTACACGATCGCTGACAGCCATCACTTCGTGCAACTTGTGGGAGATGAAGATGATCGACAGGCCTTTGGCGACGAGCAGTTTCAGCGTCCGGAACAATGCGTCGGTCTCGGCGGGGGTCAGAACAGCCGTCGGCTCGTCCAGGATGAGAATGCGGGCTTCGCGATAAAGGGCCTTCAGGATCTCGACGCGCTGGCGTTCGCCGACCGAAAGGGTGGAGACGGTGGCCGCGGGATCGACGGCGAGGCCGAAATCGGTAGACAGTTGCGCGATGCGCCGCCGCGCTGCGGCCCGGTCGAGCCGCATGCGCCAGAGGCCCTGCGTGCCAAGCGCGATGTTTTCCTGCACCGTCATGTTGTCGGCGAGAGTGAAGTGCTGGTGGACCATGCCGATGCCGGCATCGAGGGCTGCGCGCGGATCTCCCGGCGGAAGCGGCTTGCCAAAGGCCTCTACGGTTCCTTCGTCTGCGATGTAGTGGCCGAAGAGAATGTTCATCAGCGTCGTCTTGCCGGCGCCGTTCTCCCCGAGAAGCGCGATGACTTCGCCCCGCTTCAGGTCGAAGGAAATGGCCTCGTTGGCTCGGAGCGGGCCGAAACGCTTGCTGATGCGTGAAAGACGAAGGGCGGGATTGCTTGACACATCGGTGACCGGAAGTGGCGTTGCGGGGGAGGCTTCCTTTCCCGTCCAGGGAGGGAATGGTCGCTGCCGGCGAAGGGTAATCCCTCGTCCGGCATTGCCAACCACCTCTCCCATGAACGGAAGGAGAAGAGGGCTAGCTCGATTTTGGCTCGGCGTCGTTGATCTCGACGGCGAACGAGCCATCCTTGATCATCTTTTCCTTCTCCGCGACCTTGGCCTTGATGTCGTCCGGAACCTTGCTGTCGAAGGTGCCGAGAGGCGCGAGCGAACAGCCGCCGTTCTTCATGAAGGAATAGACGCCGTAGTCGTCGGCCTTGAAAGTGCCGGCCTTCACTTCGGCGATAGCCTTGTCGAGTGTCGGTTCGAAATGCCACAGCGCGGAGACGACAACGGTGTCCGGATAGTCCGCCTGGGTATCGATGACATTGCCAATGGCCAGGACTTTCTTCTCCTTGGCGGCGTCGGACACGCCGAAACGCTCGGCATATAGAAGGTCCGCACCGCCATCGATCTGGGCGAATGCGGTCTCCTTGGCCTTGGGCGGATCGAACCACGAGCCGATGAAGGCGACCTGGAACTTGGTGTCCGGGGCCACTTCATTCACGCCAGCCATGAACGCGTTCATCAGCCGGTTGACCTCCGGGATCGGATAGCCTCCCACCATGCCGATGTTCTTGGACTTGGTCATTGCGCCGGCGACCAGGCCGGACAGATAGGATGCGTCCTGGATATAGTTGTCGAAAACCGAAAAGTTCGGCACGGCGGCATCGGGCTTGAAGCTCGAGCCCATCAGGAAGGCGACGTCAGGATAGTCTTTGGCGACGGCGCGGGCGGCATCCTCGACGCCGAAGACCTCGCCCAGGATCAGCTTGTGGCCGGCCTCGCAATATTCGCGCATGACGCGCTCGTAATCGTTGTTCGCGGTGTTTTCAGAATAGACATATTCGATGTCGCCGCGCTCCTTGGCGGCATTAGCTGCCTTGTGGATACGGCTGACCCACTGCTGCTCGACCGGGACGGTATAGATGGCCGCCACCTTTATCGGGTCCGCAGCAAACAGACGGCTCGGCAGACCCGCCGCGGCCACCACGGCGGATGCGCCAGCAACTTTCATCAGGGTTCTTCTGGAAATGGCGGAATTGAAGGAATTGCTATGCATTAAATTCCCCTCTGGTTGATTGCGCGTTTTGGAACACGTCTTTTTTACCACTTGGTCAATGTAGGTGAAGTTGGAGGTTGCAGCAATTGGGTGCCGCGGAAAGTTCGCCGCAGGCAATGGAAGCAAAACGCGGGATCACGAAGGCCGCTCGATCGTGAATTGCGGGCGTGAGCCCATCGCGGCGCTGAGCAAAGGCCTGCCGCTATTCTCCGAAATCGCCGCGCCGACGCTTCTCAAGCTGATGAGCTCGAAGGCTTTTCCGGGGGTGGGGGGGTGGCGCAGATCTATCGGGTGGCGTGAACCCGTCGCCGAAGGGTCGGTTGCCGGGGCAACACCTTTCCCGGATTGAGGATCGCGGACGCATCGAGCGTGTCCTTGACCCGATGCATCAGCGCCAGCTTGACCGGGTTCGATGTGGCTGACAGTGACCCCACTCTCTTGGTGCCGATCCCATGCTCGGCAGAGAATGACCCGCCGATCGTAACTATGTCCCTGTAGAGCACCTTCTCAATGGCTTTCGCCTTTTCGCCTGCAATGTCACTGCCAGCCGCGTTGAGGACGATATGGAGATTTCCGTCAGCAAGATGGCCGAACACGTAGGGATCGAACGTGGCATCCAGTCCCCTGATGTCTGCAAGACAGCGATTAAGATAAGACCCGACTTGCGATAGAGGAACCGAGACATCGTAGGATGGTGCGCTCGGATGCTTTCGGTAGATGAGGTCCGTGTCTTCGCGCAGTCGCCAAAGATCCATCTCCTGCGCACCTGAGGATGCAATGACGGCTGAGGCGTCGGGGTGATCCTCGATGACGTCTTCATAGATACGTCCCAGTTCCGATTGCAACGCTCCCTCCTCGGCCCCGCTTAGTGAAACCAGCAGGTTGACCGGATGCTCGGCATTGTAGTCCGAGACAGACCAACGATGATGGCCGGATGTCAGACGAAAATAGGTGTTCCAGATCGCTTCCGCAGCGCGTAGTTGACCGTACTCGGCGTCGAGACCTCGACGAACTGTCTCGAGCGCTGCATCAACTGACGGTAAACCGAAGAGGACAGTGGCCGTGGCAAAGGGCTGGGGCTCAAGCTTGACGGCAATACGCGTTATGATGCCGAGTGTTCCTTCGGCTCCCACAAAGAGATGTTTCAGATCATAGCCGGCCGCGTTTTTCACGACCCGTGTAAGATCGGAATAGATCGAGCCATCCGCGAGCACGGCCTCCAGGCCAAGAATGCGATGCCGCATGACCCCAAACCGAAAGGCTGCAATACCCCCGGCATTCGTCGAGGCCATACCTCCGATCGTTGCCGAACCGCGCGATGGCAAATCGATCCCTGTTTCAAGTCGATGCTCCGCGGCCGCCACTTGCAGCGCTTGCAGTGTCACGCCGGCCTCCACGACCGCAACCCGCTCGATTGGTGAAATATCCAGGATTCGATTGAGGCGGGCGGTTGAAAGCACCAGTTCGCCCGGCCGAGACATCGCCCCGCCTACGAGCCCGGTTCGTCCTCCATGGGTGACGAGCGAGATCCCGTTGGCGAGGCAACATTTGACGACGGCGGCAACCTCATCGGTCGTTCTCGGGTAGACCACGGCGCCTGCCCCGAGATTTTCAGGTGCAACTCCGTGGTCGACCGTGGCAATGGCCTCCCCGTCCTTGAGATTTTCGTCACCAACAATTCTACGAATTTCGTCTTTGAATTCGGGCTGTAGGCGATCCATTCGATGTTACCTGTTGGTGGATGTCGAGAACGGTGAGATGTCTGCGGCAGACTTGTTCAGGCAGTTTCGGTTTTGAGCGCGCCACTCTTCTTTGCCGTCCAGGTGGCGATGAAGTCCATGAGCCCAGGGTTGAGGCAGTCATAGGGCTCAATACCAAGCTCTCGCAGGCGGGCACGTACGCCATCCATCTTTGCCGGATCGTATCCGCTTTCGATGATCGAAGACACGAAAGCCGCAAACCCCGGCTTCGCCCAGCCCGTTTCCTGGAACCGCTCAGGATGCAAGAAGGAAAGCCCCTTGAACGGATGGTCGCGTTCGACCGGGCCGTACATGTGCACGCCGCAGTCCTTGCAGGCGTGGCGCAGAATAAGAGCGGTCGGGTCCACGACAGCGAGCTTGTCGCCGTTTTCGAGTATCTCGACATTGTCCGTCGGCGCGACGGCGACGACCGAGAAGACAGTACCATCGGGCTTCCAGCACTTGGTACAGCCGCATGCATGGTTATGGGCAATGTCGCCCCTGATCCGGATCTTCACAGGGTTGCTCGCGCAGTTGCACACAAGTGTGCCGCCCGAGAAGGCTGCATCGGTCGCCTGGAAACCGGAATCGAGGGATGGATGTATCGCAACGCTTGGCATGGGCTTCTCCTCCTTCATGGCCGGCGCGGTATGCCCGGCAGATCATTGGCATCGCCGGGCGGACGCTTGGCGATGTGATGAACGGATTGCATTCGTGATGCGGTCTTGAACCCGCGCTCAGTATACCACGACGCTGCGGATGCTTTCGCCGGAATGCATCAGTTCGAAGCCCTTGTTGATGTCTTCGAGCGGCATCGTGTGGGTGATCATCGGATCGATCTCGATCTTGCCTTCCATGTACCAGTCGACAATCTTCGGCACGTCGGTGCGGCCGCGGGCGCCGCCAAAGGCGGTGCCCATCCAGCTGCGACCGGTGACGAGCTGGAACGGACGGGTGGAGATTTCCTGGCCAGCACCGGCAACGCCGATGACCACCGACTTGCCCCAGCCGCGATGCGAGGCTTCGAGCGCCTGGCGCATCACCTTGGTGTTGCCGGTGCAATCGAAGGTATAATCGGCGCCGCCGATCTGGTCGGCCCCGCGCTTCGTCATGTTGACGAGGTAAGGCACGATGTCGTCGCCAACCTCCTTCGGATTGACGAAGTGGGTCATGCCAAAGCGTTCGCCCCAGGCCTTCTTGTCGTTGTTGAGATCGACGCCGATGATCATGACGGCGCCGGCAAGCCTGAGGCCCTGGATGACATTGAGGCCGATGCCGCCGAGGCCGAAGACGATCGCGGTCGCGCCGATCTCGACCTTGGCCGTGTTGATCACCGCGCCGATGCCGGTGGTGACGCCGCAGCCGATATAGCAGATCTTGTCGAACGGCGCGTCGGGATTGACCTTGGCCAGCGCGATCTCCGGCAGCACGGTGT
>NZ_MOAI01000041.1:0-50201 GCF_001976035.1 Ensifer sp. 1H6
AGCCGGTCTTCGTCATCAACGCGCAGAACTGCGTGCACTGCAAGACCTGCGACATCAAGGACCCGAACCAGAACATCAACTGGGTGCCGCCGCAGGGCGGCGAGGGACCGGTCTATCCCAACATGTGAGTGCCCGACTACGTTCGTCCACAATCAGGCGTGGTCGGGGGAGATCCTAACCGAAGTGCATCATGCCGGTTTTGAGGGTAGGGCTTCAGCCTCCATCTTGCAAATGTGCCCGGAACACTTCGGCCGGCGTCCTGTAGTCGAGGCACTTTCGCGGCTGGTCGTTGAGATTGCGAGCAAGCTGGATGAGCTTGCGTTGCGACACGGCTGCAAGATCGGTATCGCCTGGCATGAACCGTCGGATGCGCTTGTTGGTGTTTTCCACGGCACCCTTCTGCCACGGCGCACTGGGGTCACAAAACCAACTGCGCGCGCCGATGCCATCTTCCAAAGCCCTGAATCCGGCAAACTCCGTGCCGCGATCAAAGGTGAAGCTCTGCCGGGCAAAGGCTGGCAAGGAGAGAACGTTTCGATGATCTTGTCCATGATCGGTCGTGAGTGCCGGCTCTGGTTTTTGATCATGACGGTGTAGCGGCTCTTGCGCTCGATCAGTGAGGTTAGGTTGGCGTTGCCCAAGTCACGTTGGAAGATCAACAAGTCGCCTTCCCAGTGGCCGAACTGCGAACGATCACCAATGAAATCAGGACGTTGCGATATCCTGCAGTCAGCAGGAAAAGTGCCGTCGCGAGGTTTCCTCGAGCCACGGGGGCGGCGTTTGCGGCGGCCTTCCGGCAGATGCTGATAGAGCTCCAGCGCCTGATCTTCCTTGCCGTAGATGAAGCGATAGATCGTCTCGGTGCAGACCCGCACGGCGCTAACGCCATCGGCGAGCAGACGACCGGCGATCTGTTCCGAGGACCACAGCGCCTTCAGCTGCTCGATCACCAGTTCACGCAATTGCGGGTGCCGTACAAGCTTCCTCAAACGCTGCCGCCGCTCTTTGCGGATGTCGTCAGCAACTGTTGGGAAGTAGCCGCTATAGTCGGGCAGCTCGCGATCGTGGAAGGTGTTGCGTCTGATCTCGCGATAGATCGTCGTTCGATGACGGCCGAGTTCGCGCGCCATTTCTTTGATCGGCAGTTTGCGTTCGACAAAGTGGAAGAGGCGGCGTCGATCGGCCAGATTCAGTTGCGAATAGTGTTGCGACATTCCAAAATCTCCAAGGGGAAACCATTGAAATCATTGGCATGTCGCACTTCAAATTAGAATGTACCCGGCTGCCACTCAAGATCGCATAATGTATCTATGGGAATAAGGCGATTTGGCCTCGTGCAGTTCAGCTGGAGGATGCGAGCCGTGGGTGTGGCAACCGGGAGCGGGCATTCCGCGGTGCCAGTCAGGGGCAGTTGCCAGTTTGATGTCCCGCCAGCAAAGGTTTGGCGCACCGTGCACTACGGCGTCTGCTGCTTTCGTTTTCCTCGTCGTATGCGCGGTGGCCAACCAACTTGCTATGGGAGAACTTCGACCGTAACCGGCCGGTCCGCAAGCTTCTCGAGAGTTCCCGGCGACGCCTTATAGGTCCCGATGTGAAGCGTCTGGTCTGAGTAATCGATGCCGGCTGTATTGTAGTAAAAGCCGAGGTTTCCCCACGGGACGAAGTAGATGAGGTCGCCGTCTTCTGGGTCTGATCCGGGCGAGCCGATGTGCTTGAGCTTACGGGGCAGATAGCTGATTTTTTCGCGGCCGGCGAATTCCTCAAGCTTGAGTGTGAGCGGCAGCATCGAAAGGAAGTCGCGCACTGCTGGACTGTCTTCGCCAACTGTTACGTCCACCGTCGTTGCACCATCGGTGAACCGCACGACCGTACCGATCACTGACGTGGGATTGCGATCCTTTGTTTGAGCAAAGGACATGGTGGGCAATGTGACCGAATGGGCTGCGAGCAAGAGCGCAAAGATTTGACGATTGAACCGCGACATTCTTTCGTTCTCTCGACTGTTGGCACCGGCTACCTGTTTCCGGTTTGACATGATCGGGCTCGAGGGGCCTTCGTTCCTGCTCAAGCCGTTCGATACCGACCAATATAAACGGTCGAGCAGCATCCGATTACCTCTGCCACTTCGCTTGCCGTCATGCGCCCAGTCCATGAGTGCCGCTCGGTCGAATGAAGATCATCAGCCGACTGATCGATCCGCTTCATAAGCGCATGCGCATTTCCGGCGCTAATCGCGCAGCCAGATCGAAGGTACTGTCTCTTCCAGGTTGATCGTTGACCGCCAGCAATCGCCGCGAAGCCACACAACCCAACGGGAGGATCGATGAAAACCCGTTTTGAGCCAGTGTTGAAGCCTTGGACGACAACGCGGCGATGCGTTGCCCTTCTGATGGGGCGCGCCCGACGTCACTTGGCAGGTAAGGCAACCGGCCCCGTGGTCTCCGCGGAGGCGCTCGGCGATGCTATCGATCGTGAAGTAAAAGAGGGCCTTGCCTACATGTTCTGGGGCCGGCTGGTCGCGCTGGGAACGCTCGCGCTGGGGGCGATCTTTGCCGTCCCGCTCGACCGTTCGGGCCTATATGTGGCTGCCATCGTGGCTTTCGGGTTGCTCAATGCACTTTCCTTTGGCCTTGCCCGCAGCAGTCGCTTTGCGACAGTGGCGACATGGTCGTTCGTCGTCATCGACGCAGCGATATTGACTTACATCTTTGTCACGCCTTCGCCGTTCGCCGTCGAAGGCTGGACGTCCCAGCTCAATCTTCGCTTACCGAATTTCCTGTATCTAGGTGTGTTTCTGGTGAGCATGGCGCTCACCTACTCGCCAGCCCTCGTCGTCTGGAGCGGCGCGGTTACCATCGTCGTCTGGAACATCGCCTACTGCTGGGTCGCGATGCGGCCCGATTCCATCGCCTACGGGAGAGATTTGCTCGATGGCGGGTTGAGTGATGCTGAGATCATTGCGCTGGTGCTCGATCCGCGCTCCGTGAGCCTGATAAATCTCTCTTATCAGATGATGTTCTTGGTGCTCGTGACGATTATCCTCGCGATCGCTGTTTGGCGCGCGCGCCGGCTTGTTCGTAAGCAGGTCGCGGCGGAGGCCCAGCGCAGCGCCTTGTCGCGCTACTTCTCCCCGAACATCGTCCGCGAGTTGTCCAGCGGGACGAGCGGATTTGGAGAGCCTTCGCTCCAGACGGCCGCGATCCTCTTTGCCGATATGGTGGGATTCACCAGGATTTCGGAGGGGCTTGCACCAGAGGATCTCGTTAAACTGCTGAAGGAGTATCACGCACGTCTGGCGACGGTTGCCTTTGCCCACGGCGGGACCGTGGACAAGTACATCGGAGACGAAATCATGGTGCATTTTGGCACCCCTCGTCCCCGGAAGGACGATGCCGCGCGAGCGCTCGCTTGCGCGCGGGACATGCTGGAGCAGGTCCGGCAGTGGAACGAGCAGCGGCTCGCTTCTGGCGAATACCCAATCGAGGTCGGCATCGGCGTCCATTACGGCGAGGTCATCGTCGGAAACATCGGAGACGAGCGGCGCCTCGAATACACGGTGCTGGGCGACACGGTGAATGTTGCGAGCAGGCTCGAACGGTTGACGCGCACAATCGGGACGTCCCTTGCGGTCAGCGAGGATCTGCTGATCGCGGCACGGGCGCAAAGCGCGACGAATCTAGCGCCCACAATCGAGGAGCTGCAGCCCGATCAGATGCACTTCGTGCGCGGGCGTCGGCGACCGATCGTCGTCTGGTACCTTCCGCGGGCGCACAGGCAGGATAGGCGAAGCGTAGCGAGCCGCCGTCAACACTCCGTCCCAGCACAGTCTAGGCAAGTGGATCGAATCCTTTCTGTGACCGGAACTACGACCTTTGATATCTCAAGGCGTCTACCACCACCTTGAATGCCGGCGAGTTCTGATGCCGGCTCGGATAGTAGATATAGTAGCCGGAGAAGGGCGGCGACCAGTCGGAAAGCAGCGCGACCAGACGTCCGGCCTCGATATGGTCGGTCACCAGATCTTCCGGCAAGTAGGCTATGCCGTGACCTTCCAAGGCGGCGTCTACCATGGGATAGGAGGTGTTGAACGCGAGTTGTCCGTCGACCCTGACGCGAAGCTCCTGGCCGTTCTTCTCAAACTCCCAGATATAGAGACCCCCGCCGGTTGCCTGGCGCATGTTGATGCAGTCGTGCTGCATCAAATCCTGTGGATGCTCCGGGATCGGCCGATCTGCAAGATACCGCGGAGAGGCCACGGCGAGCATCCGCCAGTCGGGTCCGATCCTGACCGCGATCATGTCCTTTTCGATGCTTTCGCCGAGCCGAACACCTGCGTCGAAGCCGTCTTCGACGATGTTGCGCAGGCCATTGTCACGACTGAGCTCAATCTTGATATCAGGGTACTTCGACAGGATCGGTTTCAGCTTGGGCCAGACGATGGTTTCGAGCGCATGATCCGACAGGGTGATCCTGATCGTACCCGACGGCGTGTCGCGCAACGCCGTAAGTGCCGCCAGATCGCTCCTGATGGCGGATATTCTCGGCGACAGCGAATGAAACAAGCGATCCCCGGCTTCAGTCAAGGCAACGCTTCGCGTCGTCCTGGTCAGCAGTCTCAGCCCCATCCGGGTTTCGAGCCGCTTGATCGTGTGACTGAGCGTCGACTGGGTTATGCCAAGCTTGGCGGCTGCCTTGGTGAAGTTGCGCTCCTCGGCAACGGCGAGGAACCATAGCAGGTCATTGAAGTCTTCCTTGGCCATCGATTTTCGCTTGGTCCGCCTCGGTCGATTTATGGTGCGTGTCGATAAATGTAAGCGAAGCATGGCGTCTAATCCATAGCCGTCTCCTTTGTTAGCGTCTGTGCTGAGACAGTTTCGTTCGAGATCGTCGTGCGCATCCTAAGGAGACCGCCATGGAACTCACCATCAATGGGACCAAACACCAGGTCGACATCGAACCCGACACACCGCTGCTTTGGGTCCTTCGCGACGAACTCGCGATGACGGGCACGAAGTATGGTTGCGGACTCGCCCAATGTGGCGCCTGCACCGTGCTTGTCGATGGACAAGCGACGCGGTCTTGCGTCACTCCCGTTGAGAGCGTCGCCGGCGCCGACATCATGACGATCGAGGCGGTTGCTGATGACCCGGTTGGTCAAAAGGTCGTTGAGGCCTGGGTGGCCAACCAGGTCGCCCAATGCGGCTACTGCCAGTCCGGTCAGGTCATGGCGGCAACGGCGCTCTTGAAACAAACCCCGAAGCCGACGGACGAGGACATTGCCGGTGCGATGGTCAACCTCTGTCGCTGTGGCACCTACAACGCGATCGCGGCGGCTGTCCGCGATGCCGCGCAAGCTTGATCGGAGGTGAACCATGAACGACATGACACCCATCATTCCCGAAGCTCAGGCCACCGAGAACGGCAAACCCTTCAAGGTATCCCGACGCGGCTTTCTTGGCGCATCGCTCGGCGCGCTTGTTCTTGGCGTGACGCTTCCGGCGGCTCGAACCCGCGCACTAGCGGCCGCTCCGGCGTCCGTCACGCCAGGTTCCCGGGTTGCGGCATTCCTGGAAATCCGGCCCGACAGCACGGTACTTTTCCGCAGTGCCTTCATTGAAGGAGGCCAGGGGATCTTTACCGCCATGGCGCAGATCGTCGGCGAGGAACTGGACGTCGATCCGGCGAACTTCGTCGTGGAAGGCGCTCCCCCCGGCCCGGATTATCTCCTGACCGGTGGCGGGCGGTTCACGGGCGGCAGCATGTCGGTCCGCATGAGCTACGACACGATGCGCAAGCTCGGTGCATCCGCTCGGCAAATGCTGCTGCAGGCGGCCGCGACAAAGCTTGGTGTGCCTGCGTCCGAGCTTTCGACGGAACCGGGAAGAGTGGTCCACGCCGCTTCGGGTCGCGCAGTTCCCTATGGCGAGATAGCCGACGACGCATCGACGTTGCCGTTGCCTGCTGATGTCGCGCTCCGTGATCAGGCAAACTTCCGCTGGATTGGCAAACCTTTCGCGCGGCTTGACGCGCGCGATAAATCGACGGGCAAGGCGAAGTACTCGATCGACCAGACGATCGACGGCATGCTCTATGCCGCCGTCCAGCACAGCCCGCGCCTGGGCGGCGAGCCCGAGATGATGCAGAACGAAGCGGACGTGCGTGGCATGCCCGGCGTTCACTCCATCCATAAGCTACCCGGCGCTGTTGCAGTGGTCGCCAACAGTTGGTGGCGTGCGCGCCGCGCTGTCGAGGCTTTGCAGATGAGTTGGACAGAGGCTGCTTCCGGGATGTCGCACCCCATGCCGGCGGACTTCTCTTCCGAAGCGCATATGGCGAAGTTGAAAGCCACATCCGGCGATGGCGTAGCCTTCGAAACGGAGGGCGATGCGGCTGGCACGCTTGCGGGAGCGGCGCGTGTGATCGAAGCGGTCTATGACGCACCCTATCTCGTGCATGGACAGCTTGAACCGCCATCGGCGCTCGCGCGCTGGAACGAGGACGGATCTCTCGAGCTATGGCTCCCCAACCAGGCACCGGAGATGTTCCAGGCCGATGCCGCGAAGGTCGCCGGCATCGCACCAGAAAAGGTCATTATCCACTCACCGATGCTGGGCGGTTTCTTCGGACGCCACTTTCTCTATCAGACGGCGAACCCGTATCCCCAGGCAATTCTGCTTGCCAAGGCGGTTGGACGCCCGATCAAGCTCCTCTGGAGCCGAGAGGAGGAATTCCTGCGCGATGCGCTCCGGCCGATGGCTGCAGTCCGTTTCCGCGGCGGAATTGATGCCAGCGGCACGCCGGTGGCACTCTCAGCCGTTGCGGTCGGAGAGGGGCCCACGGGCCGGTGGTTCGGTCGCCAACCCGACAAGGTCGACAGTTCCGCCGTCGAGGGGATAGCCGGCAAGGTCTATGCGATCCCCAACCGACGTGTCGGCCAGATCCATGTTGACGACCCCGCGATGATCGGCTTTTGGCGTTCTGTCGGCCATTCGATGAACGACTTTTTCTACGAGACGTTCTTCGATGAGATGGCGGATGCAGGTCAGCAGGATCCTTACGAACTGCGCCTCCGTCTCCTGGCTGGCAGTCCACGTCACAGGAAGCTGCTGGAGGTCGTGGCCGATCTCTCCGGCGGGTGGAAACGTGGACCGTTCGCTGCCGAAGACGGCACCCGGCGCGCGAGAGGCGTCGCTATGGCCTCGCCGTTTGGCAGCGAAGTGGCGACGATCGCCGAGGTGTCGTTGCGCGATGGTGAAATCGCCGTACATGACGTTTGGGTGGCGATCGATCCCGGCAGCATCGTCAATCCTGCAATTATCGAAGCGCAGATGAACTCGGCCGTTGCCCTTGGACTTTCATCGGCTCTGCTTGAGGAAGTCGTCTACGTAGACGGCGTGCCGCAAGCACGAAACTACGACGGCTATCAGATCCTAACGCCAGACCGCATGCCGCGGGTTCATGTCCGGATCGTCGAGAGCGGTGCGCCCATGGGTGGTATTGGCGAGCCAGGTCTGCCCGGCGTTCCGCCGGCCGTAGCCAATGCCCTCTCAGTCCTCGCCGGCGAGCGTGTTCGAAGCCTGCCGATGTCCAAATTCGATCTCAAGGAGGTTGACGGTTGAAGACACTCGTTCTGGCCTCTTTGGCTTCTCTCATCGTGGCCGGTAGTGTTGCGCCTGGCTATTCCCAGGAGACGGATGCCGCGCCTGGAGCGCGGCTGTTCCAGCAACGCTGCGGCACATGCCATCAGATCGCCACCACTCGCAACGGCGTTGGGCCCCATCTGCAGGGGGTCGTCGGACGGACGGCCGGAAGTGATGAGGGCTTCAAATATTCTCCCGCCCTCAAGGCATCGGGAGTGACCTGGACGACGGAAACGCTGGATACGTTCCTGACAAACCCGGGCGCGATGGTCCGGGGCACGCGGATGACGCAACGCTTCAACAACGTGGAAGAGCGGCGTGCGATCATCGAGTTCCTCGGCTCGCGCTAGGCACAGGCAAGCATGCGGGGTGGCGGCGGCATTGCTCGGCGCCGCCACCACGCACTTCGTTGGTTCGCGGATTTATGCGCCTCTTCGATTAATGCAAGTGAACGATGTCGGCTAATTCGATTTCTTCCACCGTGCTAATCAGTTTCGCACGGGAGAAAACTCGCTGAATTGAAGGGCGAAACTGATGACCCACGTGACGTACGAAGAGACACTGACGAGACCCGCCGCGGCCTGGGGCGCCGTCGTCTCGATGGCACTTTGTGTCGCGGTACTGATCGCTTCAGAGTTCATGCCCGTCAGTCTCCTGACGCCGATTGCAAGCGATCTTGTCATGACGGAAGGCCAGGCAGGACAGGCAATTTCGATATCCGGGCTGTTCGCCGTGGTGACGAGCCTGTTCATTGCAGGGATCACCCGGAGCATCGATCGCAAGGTTGTCCTGTCATCGTTCTCGGTCTTGCTGGTCGCTTCAGGCCTCATCGTCACATTTGCCCCGAACTACACAGTCCTGATGATCGGTCGTGCACTGCTTGGGATTGCAATTGGCGGCTTCTGGTCGATGTCCACCGCAATTGTCATGCGCCTCCTGCCCGCCACCGCTGTGCCGAAGGGGCTTGCGATATTGAACGCTGGGAACGCGATTGCGGCGACGATTTCCGCACCGCTGGGCAGCTTTCTGGGCGACTACATTGGATGGCGCGGAGCATTTTTCTTCGTGGTGCCTTTGGCGCTGATCGCGCTTGTCTGGCAGTGGCTGAGCATGCCCTCGCTGCCGCCGCGTCGACGGAGCGCCGCCGGCAATGTTTTCCACCTGCTCAAGCGCAGACAAGTCGCGATCGGCATGACAGCAATCCTGCTGCTGTTCATGGGGCAATTTGCGCTCTTCACCTATCTCAGACCCTTCCTCGAGTCCGTCTCCGGCTACTCCGTTTCCGCCTTGTCTCTGGTGCTCTTGTTAATGGGACTCGCCGGCGTGGTAGGAACCTGGAGCATCAGTTCGCTGCTTTCGACGCGCCTTTACCCGATCGTGGTTGGTATTCCCCTTGTCATGGCAGCGATAGCTGCAATGCTGATTGCATTTGGCTCGGCGAAGATTGCCGTTGCGGCCCTCCTGATTGCCTGGGGCTTCTTTGGCACCGCCGCGCCCGTCGGCTGGGGAACCTGGTTGAGCAGGGTACTCCACGATGATGCAGAGGCAGGCGGGGGACTGCAGGTCGCCGTCATCCAGTTTGCCATTACCGTTGGCGCGGCTGCTGGCGGATTCCTGTTCGACTGGAGCGGATGGTGGAGTTCGTTCGCATTGGCAGGCATTCTCCTGCTTGGATCGTCGGCGGCAGCTTTTGCGGCGTGGATGGATTGGGAGCGTTCAAAATGAAACGGCAAGCCACCTCGATGACGCGCCGCACTCTGCTCGGCGCGGGTATCGTCGGCACGGCCTTGCCGCATCTCGCATGGGCTGAGGAGCAGACACACATGAAGGCACGTTTCATCTTCGCTGATCACGACTTTACGGTGACACTAAATGACAGTCCGTCTGCCCGTGACTTCGCCTCGATGCTTCCGCTGGATCTGACGTTCTCGGATTTCTCCAACGAGAAAATCGCCTATCTGCCGCGCAAGCTCCATCTGGAAGCAAGAGGACCTTTCCCCAACGAGGCTGCAGGCGACCTCTGCTACTACATCCCGTGGGGCAATCTTGCCTTCTTCCACGGCGATTACATCTCAACGAGAGATCTCATCCGGCTCGGTCGCATTGATGGCGGCATCGAGCCGTTGCTTACGCGCGGCGAGTTTCCGCTTCGCATCGAACGCCTGTCTTGACGCCATCGAAAGGGAGTGAAGCATGCTGGCTACGGTTCTGCACGGCAAAGGCGATATCCGTTGCGAGGAGGTCGCCGAACCAAAAATTCTTAAGCCCACCGACGCTATCATCAAGTTGGCGGCTTCCTGTGTTTGCGGCTCCGACCTATGGCCCTACCGTGGGCTCCAGTCGGTGGGCGGGCCGACACACATGGGCCATGAATATTGTGGCGTCGTCGTCGAAGTCGGCGAAGACGTCAAAACGGTGAAGCCAGGCCAGTTCGTCGTGGGATCATTCTGCATTTCCGACAATACGTGCCCCCACTGCCGCTTCGGTTTTCCGTCCTCCTGCGAACAGCGGGAGTTCATGTCTGGTGCGCAGGCGCCATATGCCAGAATTCCTCTTGCTGACGGCACCCTGGTGGCAACGCCGGAGATGCCGGAAGACGATCTCATTGCGAGCCTTTTGGCCGTTTCGGATGTTCTTGGCACCGGCTGGTATGCAGCCGACGCCGCGCGCGTCCAGCCCGGCTCGACGGCCGTCGTCGTCGGCGACGGCGCGGTCGGTCTGATGGGCGTGCTCTCGGCCAAGCAAATGGGGGCTGAGAAGATTATCGCCATGAGCCGGCACAAGACTCGTCAGGATCTCGCGCTCGAATTCGGTGCCACGCATATCGTCTCGGAACGAGGCGACGAAGGTGTCGCACGGGTCAAAGAGTTGACAGGTGGTGTGGGGGCTGAATCCGTTCTTGAATGCGTGGGGACGCAGGAGGCGATGACGCAGGCGATGAACTGCGCTCGTCCCGGCGGGCATATCGGTTTCGTCGGAGTTCCGCACGGTGTTCAGATCGACGGACAGACCTTGTTCTTTGCCCAGAAGAGCCTGATGGGCGGCCCGGCTCCCGTTCGTCGCTATCTTCCGTACTTGATGGATTTGGTGCTTAACCGGGAGATTAACCCCGGTAAGGTCTTCGATCTCGAAATTCCCCTCGCTGACGTCGCAGAAGGTTACCGTGCGATGGACGAACGCCGCGCGATCAAGGCGTTATTGCGGGTTTAAGACTTAGACTAGTTGTCGGGCGGGTTATACGGCCCGGGACGCCGTTGCCGCGCAGTTGAGGACGCTGCGCGGCAAGCCGCTATCTCCATTCTTGTGTTTAAACCTGGCGCCGGGGAGGTGGCGGCCTTCGACCGAAGGAATCTAATGTGAATGATATTTCACTTGACGTTCTGCCAACACCTGTCAGAGCCCTTCTCACGGATGATCCGATTGAACTCCTCACGTTTGCCGCTGACGCCTCCAGGGAAGGGCAGGTTGCGATAGCAACACTCGTCCAAATCAGGGGCGGCGCCGCTCGTGCACTCGGCTCTCAGGTGATCATCCTAAGCGACGGACGCTTTGCCGGATATGTTTCCGGCGGATGTGTCGAAGCCGCGGTTGCCGCTGAAGCACTGCTTGCCATGGCTGACGAACGCGATCGTACCGTGATGTTCGGCGAAGGATCCCCATTCCTCGACGTTGTGCTTCCTTGCGGAGGCGGGATAACCGTCTCGATCCACGTCCTGCGACGAGTCGAAGAAATCGAGAAAGCCCTCGAACACCTGAAGCAACGCCACGCCATCAGTCTCCGGTACTCGCCTGAGCGACAGCAGTTGCTGGCCGTGGCCCTACCGGCGGACAGGGCGGGATGGGTAGGTGACAGCTTTTCGACCATCTATCGTCCCCGCACAAAAGTGATCATCTCAGGGCAGACGCTCGACGTGCGAAGTGTTGCGCGCCTCGCCGAATGTTCGGGATTTGAGGTAACCGTTTTGGCGCCAGACAAGGGATCGAGTTTGATCCGAGAGTTAGTTGACCCGTTTTCGGCCGTGCTGCTTCTGCACCATGACCTCGAACAAGAGATTCCGGTTCTTGAGGCCGCGTTGCAAACCTCTTGCTTTTACCTTGGCGCTCTGGGGAGCAGGCGGACGCACCGACAGCGCGTCGACCAATTGTTGAGACTGGGTCACAACGAAATCGAACTCGCACGCATCAAGGCACCGATCGGCCTGTTCGGCCCTGCGCGAGACTCTGCGTCGCTGGGACTTTCGATCCTTGCGGATGTTGCGGCGTCCCGTCTGGAGACGTTTGGATGAGCCTTCGCGCGCTTTGGTTGTCAGCATGCTTCCCGGCTTCATGCATTTTCATTTCGCCCGACAGCTGAGGTGCGGTCCATGCTTCAAGCAAGCGCCTAAGCGGGTTCTGGCGCCGCAATCCGGACCGTACTATCCGCTTGCAACAGCGAGTGGAGCACATATTTGCTTTTGCAAAGCAATAGCGAACTTTTATCCATGACCTTCTACGATTTGCTAATGTACTCAAAGACCAAGTGACGCAATGGCCAATAGCTGGCCTGCATCAGACGGGGCGACACTTGCATTCCTTTGATACGGGCTGCCCTAGGGGAGCGCTACGCCATTACGCCTCCGTGATTTTCACGAATCCCTGTTGAACAAGCTGGATGGTACGCGCCATCGCATCCGTGTTAATTTTCACGTTAGGAAGTAGGTCCGCATTGCCCCAGCCGTTCGCCTCCGCGGTGGCCCCGCAGAGCTCTATCTTGACACCTCGCTTCACCAAATCGGCTATCAGGTTCTTGTTGGGATTTCCGGCTGCGATCTTCCGTGAGTCGTTGTACGCCTCGTCATGCAAAGTGAGGTGTCCCGCGTTCGTGTGGAATACCACTATCACTTCGGAGTCAGCGCCCCAGTCCGCGATATCGTTCGTGATGAGTTGAAGGTGGAAAATCGCGGCAGGCAGATCGCCTTCGAACTGAAGCGAGCCGATGCTGTGCACGGATTTTACAGACTTCAGTTCAACCGGGACATCGATAGTGATTGCGTGCTTGGCATCTGACATGTCGTGGCTCCCCTGTTGGCGAATAAGGCGCGAGCGGCTTACGATTTCCCACTGTGGAAAGATGCCCGCTTGAATAAAGCTACACATCGGGGCGGTCCCCACCAATCATGGGTTCATATTAGGTTTCGATTGCTGCAAGCGATGAACCAATTCCTCCAGGCCATCAGGACCCTTGAAGCACCACTGAAGCAGATCCGTCGGATCAACGTTCTTTCGCCTCATCGCCTCCGCAAATTCATCGAGGTCCGTTCGGTTGAGTTCGGCAATATGCGCGGCGTTCGCGACCGTCACCTTGCTTCCGAGGGCTTGCAGGATGAAGCTCCCGCCACTGCTGCGCGCGAGCCCGCCAAGCGAAAGTCCCACGGCGTCTGTCGCTGCTCGTCACCACGATAACGCGCGCGCCGTGCGCAACGGCAAACTGAATTGCGAATAACGCGACACCTCCCGTACTCTGGACTACAACGGTCTGGCCGGCTCTTACGTGGCCGAGCCCAACCAGCGCAAACCATGCCGTCAGTCCCGCGACGGGAAGAGTGCTTGCTTCGATATGTGTGAGATTTTGCGGCGGAGCAACAAGGCGCTCTTCGGGCACGCAGACATATTCGGCGAGCCTCCCAAGAAGCGGGAGCTATTGGTCTCGAACGCGGAGCGGGGCCATCGATCCAGTTCAAGGTATCCGCGGAGATAACACGGTCCCCGATCGAGAAGCGTTTGGTATCCGGTCCTAGTCGGAAAACCTCTCCCGACATGTCCGAACCCGGGACCAGAACGCCGCCTGGTCCGGAATCCATCGCTCCGTCGATCAAGGCGGCATCCCGATAGTTGAGAGACACCGCTCTCGCCTTGACGAGGACTTCCTTGGGCCAGGCTCCGGGATCGGGACATCACATAGCGCGAGACCACTCTCCTGCGGCCGATATTCCCATCGTTTCATCGCTTTATCCACCTGAGATCAAAAGGACCGGGCGGCCCAGAGTTTCGCCTGCTTCGAGTGCCCTTTGCGCTTCACCGACACCCGTGAAGGGTACCACCCTGTCAATGTGCGCCCGCAAGCCACCTCGATCGACGAGTTCGGCGATCTGGGCGAGCGCAGCGGTTTGGCGAAGGCGATGTGCATGGTGGCGGCTGATCTGCGGCAGACCGATGTTGACGAAGCTGATGTCCAGGTTTTTCCACTCGGCCTGCCCGTTTCCCTCGGCGGGCCAATCCGACACTACTGTGTTGATCAGCCTCCCATAGGCAGCCGTATGCCTGAAGCTCTCTGCGAAGTTGCCATGTCCTACAAAGTCGAACACGATGTTAGCTCCCGGTTCGCCCCGCCACGCCTCAAGGGCCTTCTCCACGCTTTCTGTCCGGTAATTGATTACGAGTTCGGCGCCGAGCACTCTCACCAATTCCGCCTTTGCCTCGTTCGAGATGGTCGTGGCGATCCTGGCTCCGAGGGAAGCGAGATATTGGATTGCGATATGCCCGAGCCCGCCCGCGCCGCCGTGGACCAGGACATGATCACCTGGGCTTACCGTCGCCTTCTCGAAAACGGCCTCCCATGCGGTGAGGGCCACCACTGGCAGGGCAGCGGCTTCCACGAAGGTCAGCTTTTCCGGCTTCGAGGTGACATAGTCTGAACGGACGACCTTGTATTCGGCATAGCTTCCCGGGTTTCCGGCGTAGCCGCCGTCCACGTACCAGACCTCGTCACCTACTCGGGCGTTCACCACCTCTCGTCCGGCCTCCACCACTACGCCGACACCGTCAATTCCGAGGATCGTAGGCTCTTTCTGAGACCTCCCGTCGCTATCGTAGACGGCTCCGTTCTTCCTGTTCTGCCAGTCAGCGGGATTGATCCCGGCTGCCTTCACTTGGACCAAAACATCAAGCTCGTCCCTTAGCCGAGGGCGGTCGACTTCGCGCACCTCAAGGACTTCGGGTCCGCCGGGTCTAGTGACAACGAGGGCCTGCATTTTCTCAGACATCGCGCCGTTCCCCGTTGCCAGAGGCGATGGCATCCAGAACGCGATGCAGGTTCACAGCGTCTTCGAATGTGGGAGACAGTTTGGTGTGATTTCTCATATCAGACGCGATGCGGGAATAGGCGACCCCGACGCTTTGGCTGAACCCATCCTCGAAGCCGAGGGTCTCGTAGAGAGGCGGCACTGGCAATTCCTGCATCTGCTCGGCCCCCTGTGCGCCTTTAACAGTGAAGCCGCCCAGCCCGACATAGCCGACGGGGCTGGTCAGGATGAGGTCGCCTTTGGTGCCGTTGATCTCGATATGGAAGTTCGTGCCGCGCGAGAGGCCACCGCGGAAATGTGCGCTGAGGGCTGCGCCGTTCGTGAGCAAGCCAGCGGCAATGATTTGATCTGGCGCTGTCAACGGAACTTCTTTCCCCGTCTCCGCTATTCGCGTCATCGCTCGGCTGTTCGACAGCGCGCCGCTGATGGACTTCAGTCTCGACCCGAGGGCGTAGAGGGTCGCGTCGAGCGTGTGCGCGAACGGCACGTGGAACATCGAGGCTCCATTTGCCATATCCAGGGTGTATAGGTAGCTCTCGTTGATCTCCTCACCCCAGATGATGCCAGAACCGATCATGGAAACAGACAGGACCTCGCCGACATAGCCGTCCTTGATCAGATCCTTGATGAAGTTGATGGCCGGAACCGAACGCGTTTGAAGCCCGATCGCCGTAAATGCATTCCTGCTCTTCGCCAGTGCTAGCATTTTTTCGGCGTCGCGCAGGTTCATGCCCAGCGGCCACTCCGAGAAAACCGCTTTCCCTGCTTCCAGGGCCAGGGTGACGAGTTCAAGGTGATGTGGAACCTTGACGGTCACGACGACCAGGTCGACGTTCGGGTCATTCACCAGCTCATCCGTCGTTCCATAGCTGTTATCCGCGCCAAACTTCTCGGCAGACGCGCGAGCTATTTCGGGCCTGTTGTGGCTTACAGCCGCGATGCGAAACTCAGGCAAGGCTTTCAGGGCGGGGATATGGGCGGTGGTGGCCCAGCCCTTGTCCGGATGGACGCCGATGATGCCGACTTTGATGGGATTGGTGGTCATGCCGCATTCTCCTTCGGCTTGATTTCTAGGATCGTGCGGCGAAGCTCCAGGTGCGCCAAGCGCCACTGTCCGCCTTCGAGCCGCCATGTTTCGTGATAGTGGCCGTACCCGTGCATCGAGGCGGGACGGCCATCATTGACATCGGGAAAAATCAGGTAGTCTTCCATGGACCAGATGGCGCGGACTTCCGTTTCCGAGACCACGTCGATCTCGTCATTGTGGACCTGATGGATTGTCCGGACCCCAGCGAGGTAGTTCTTGGTGACGGCCAGGAACTCATCAATGGAGTCAAACGCGGCGGCTGTGACACCGTCCTCGCCTATAAAGCGTATCGATGGATGACGTGCGAATAACGCAGCGAATTCCGGCCAGTTCTGCGTATCCACGTATCGGCAATAACGTGCTTTCAACGTGCGTATGGTTTCGACCAGAGCGAGATGGTTTTGCAATTGGAATCTCCTTTTCGGGCCACCATATAGCGACGAACAGCAAGAGCCTTCAGTCTCGATCGTCCCAAGTTTTGGCTCGATCGTCCATAATAGGAATGTTTAGTTGGACCCTTTGACCGACATCTTCTCTTCGATGCGAATTAGGAAAGCGAAGTTCACGACGCTGGACGCGACTGCGCCCTGGGGCGTTGCCTCGGACGGTGATCCGGCGATCAAATTCGTTCTCGTGGTCCGCGGATCTGGCGTCCTGACCACACGGGAAAACCCCCATGCGGTATCGTTGCGCGCAGGCGACGTCTTCATCATGTTCGGGAACGAACCTTACCAGGTCTACGATCATGCAGACTCGCGCACGGCGGACTGTCTTGATGTCGAGACCCTTCGGGTGGGCAACCGCATTCAGTTCGGAGGAGGTGGCGCGACGACGACTTTCATCAGCGGCTTTTTCGAGATCGAAAAGCTTGACGCCCAGCCCTTGCTGAAGGTGCTACCAAGATTGCTTCACCTTAAATCGGAGCAAAGCCGGAGCCAACAGTTCCAGTCGGTGCTTGAGTTGCTCGCGGCAGAAGCCGATGCTCCTGGGCTGGGTTCGGATGCCGTCGTGCGACGCCTGTTCGAACTGCTTTTCGTTCATGCGATCCGCGCGTTTGCGCAACAACGGTCGACGCCAAAGACTGGATGGCTGGCGGCCGTCTCCGATAGGAATCTGGCATTGGCGGTCGAAGCCATGCATGCGGAGCCACAAGTGCCGTGGACGGTGGGTCAACTCGCAAGTAAGGCTGGAATGTCGCGCTCAGCTTTCGCCGCCCGCTTCAAGGATCTAGTCGGACAAGCTCCGCTATCGTATCTGACAGAATGGCGAATTTACCAGGCTGCCAGACTGATTGAGGGGAATGCAAACAAGCTTTCTGTCATCTCGCGGAGCGTGGGTTACCAGTCCGAGGCAGCCTTCACCAAGGCCTTCAGAAAGGTAATGGGGACCGCGCCCAGCCAATACAAGAAAAGTCTCGCTGAAACCGGTTCGGGATCGGCGGATCCGATCATTGCCGAAATGCAAGAAGCCGCGTAATCGCCTGGAGAAGCACTTTGCTGTTCAGTGGTTTTCGCATGAAAACCCTGCGGTCATCGGCTCCCGCGAAACCACGATCATCGATATCGCTGCGACCCGTCATCAGTATCATCGGCATTTCAGGTTCCCGGCCTCTGACCGCCTGCTCCAACTCGAACCCGTCCATCGAGCCCATGCTGATATCCGTGATTACGCAGTCACACGCGGAGAGGTCTCCACTCGAGAGAAAAGCCGTCGGCGACCTATAGGTACGGGCCAGATAACCTACGGACTCAAGAAGCTCACGCAGCCCCTCAAGAACCCGCTTATCGTCATCCACAATTGCAAAGGTATGGCTCGCCTGCGCCATCATTCGTCAGTTTCCATGTCGGGAGTGCGTAATCGGTATGCTGAGTTTGGAGGCGATCCGCACCAGGTCGGCCAAGGAGTCGGCATGCATCTTGCGCATCATGTTGCCTCGATGGATTTGGAAGGTGATCTCGCTTATTCCAAGCTGGGCGGCACCTTGTTTGTTCATTAACCCACTTACAACGAGTGGGAGGACATCGCGTTCCCTGGCGGAAAGGCATTCCAGCCGAGATTGTAGTTCACTGAGTGCGGCTCGATCGTGTCGCGCCTCGCGGTCGCGCGCGAGTGCCAATTCGATCGCAGCGCGCAGGTCGTGCTCCCTGAACGGTTTCGCAAGGAAATCGACTGCGCCCAGCTTCATCGCGCGGACCGTCATCGGTATGTCCCCGTGGCCCGTTATGAAAATGATCGGAGGATGCGGTTCATCCGCCAACCGCGCTTGGAGCTCGAAACCGTCGATATCTGGCAGCCGTATGTCGAGTACGAGACATGAAGGATTCTGGGGCTTTGGGGCATCCAGATATTCCTGCGCCGTTGCGAACGTCGCAACGTTGACCTGCCACGATTCCAGGAGCTCGGAAAGGCCGTCCCGGACGCGCTTGTCGTCGTCTATCACGAAGACTGCATGATCCTCACTGTACATCGGTTATTCTCCGGACAAGGGGAGTGCAAAGCTGAATACCGTGCCGGTGGGCTCCGCGGGCGAAGCCCATAGCTTTCCGGCGTGTGCGCCGACGATGCTTCGGCAGATCGACAACCCGATCCCCATGCCGTTATGCTTCGTGGTGTAGAATGGTTCGAATATCTTCTCATTGTCGTGCAGCCCGACCCCGCTGTCCCGCACATCCACGAGGATTGTCCCGTCATCGAACCGCGAGCGGATTTCCAGTAATCGTATTGCCCCGTTCAATGTCGCCATCGCATCCATCGCGTTCTGAATGAGATTGACAAGCACCTGGAGGATGAGGCCCCTGTCGAAGTTCGCCGTCGGCAGGTCCGGCTCCAGGCGAGTTCGCAGATCGCATTTCGAACCCGAAATCCTTTCGCGCAGCAGCGTGCAGGCTTCCTCGATGACCTCGTTGATGTTTCCCGGGCTTTTCACCCCGCCCGATTGCCTGAAGAGAGCCTTTATCCTGCTGATCACTTCGCCTGCGTCGTTCGCGGCATCTGCCGCCTTTCTTGCACTGGATTTCGCCCTGTCGATGTTTGGCGGCATCGCACTGAGCCAGCTTTCGGTGGCACTGCTGTTTGTGACGACGGCCACCAAAGGTTGGTTCAACTCGTGGGCAATTGAAGCGGATAACTCAGATAGACTGGCGGCACGTGTCGCGAGTTCAAGCTGATGTTGGGCCTTCTGAAGCTGCGCCTGCGCCTGGGTTTCTTCCTCTACGTCGACAATGACACCGTACCACTGAAAGAGCCTGCTTTGGCAGTCGCGCAGGACACGTGCCCTGCAGTCGACAAGGTGATATTGGCCGTCGGCCAAACGATGGCGGTATTTCAGTGCAATGGGTTCGCCGGACTTGAAGCTTTGCTCAAAGCGATGCCGCAAAAAAGGCGCGTCCGCCGGGTGAACGAGACTGCTGATCATCGGCGCGAAGCCTGAACCGTTTACCCCACGAAGCTCCTCGAGCGTCACCCCGGAATATTTCATCAATGGCTCGTTGAAATAGGTGGGCTGTCCCTCCGGACTCGCGCACCACACAAAGGCAGGAAGCGTGTCGAGCATCAATCTCAGCCGGTCGGCGTTCGCCCGGAGTTCCTCCTGCGTCCGATGAAGCTCCTCGATGTCGACGTTGGTCCCATACCACTCGATGATTTCACCGTCCTCGCCGAGGAGCGGGGCCGCGTCGATCCTGTTCCAACGGTAGGTGCCGTCCTTATATCGCAATCGGCAGACCAGTGAGAGCGATGCCTTTCGTTCGACGCAGGCCGCCCACGCCGACTGGAAACCTTCAACATCATCCCGATGAACGACACCGAAATTGTTCGCCCTGATCTCTTCGAATGTCGCTCCGAGGTACTGGAGGGTCTTGGGGTTCTGGTAGATCGGCACGCCCGACGGGGAGGCGCACCATATCATCACCGGCATCGTATCGATCAGTGTTTGAAGCTGCCTTTCGCTATCCTCCAGCCGCTGCTCAGCGCGCTTCTTCTCATCGATGTCGATTGTTGTTCCGAACCACCCGAGTGTGTTGCCCTCCTTATCGACATGGGGGCGGCCGTAAGCGTGAAACCAGCGATACTCGCCGTCCGACCGTCTTATGCGATGAATTGACTCGAAGGAGGTACCGGTCCGCATGCTCGTAAGCCAAGCCTCGGTTACGCGCTCGACCTCGTCCGGGTGAACGGCCTCCAGCCCTGTTCGCCCTGTCGCGTTGAATTCGTCGGTCCGCTTGCCGACGTACTCGACGACGCTTGGATTCACGTAGACGAAGTTTCCCTTGGCGTCGGTGGCCCAACCTAGGCCGGGCATGCTTTCCACGATCAACTTCGCGTCTTGCAGGTGTTGGTCGACATCAGCACGCGCTCGCCAAATGCTCGCAAGCCAGAAGGCGCCCAGGGCACACAACAGAAATGCCGTCGGTCGGGCTATGGAGGCGAACCCATCGGACGATAGGAAACGATCAGAGCGCCGACGACAATCAAGAGCAACGCAATTGCCACAGCGACCTGCCTGCGTTTGACAAGCATGAGTGCCGCAAGGGCTAGGAACAACGCACCGTACGGCTCCTGTTCCATTATCCCCAGAGCAGTTCCGGCGCATCCCGTAGCAAGTGCAGGTGCGTATTGCCGTACTTGATGCACCCTCACGACATTCTCCCAGGTTGGCACCATTGGAGTTCGGTGAAACTATACTTCGATCAATAAGATCAGGCTAGTTGCGCCTCCACGACTAACGGAAACATATGATTGGCCGAGCGGGGTCTCCTGTCTAACATTCAAAACACCGAAAGCGACCGACGCACGCGATTGAAATCCCGTCGAAGTCGCTGTCCCAGCCGCCGTCCAAGCGATGGCCCACTGAAGGATGTAGGTCATGGCAGAACGAAAATCAGAGCTTCCTCCGATCTCACGTCGCGCCGTATTGGGCAGCGCCGCAGGAGCTGTCGGAGCTTCCCTCCTTGGGTTTTCACCAATTGCTCCGGTATCGACCGCGAGTGGACAGACACAGCAACGATCAGCCGAGGAAAAGACAATGGGCACGATCACGACCAAGGACGGAACGCAGATTTTCTACAAGGACTGGGGAACGGGCCAGCCTATAGTCTTCCATCACGGTTGGCCGCTTAGCGCCGATGACTGGGACAACCAGATGCTCTTCTTCCTCAGCAAGGGCTACCGGGTAATCGCGCACGACAGGCGCGGCCATGGCCGTTCCACGCAGACCGCGACCGGTAATGACATGGATACCTATGCGGCCGACGTCGCCGAGCTTGCAAAGGCGCTCGACCTGCGTGACGCGATCCATGTGGGTCATTCAACAGGAGGCGGCGAAGTCACTCGCTACGTTGCCCAGCATGGAAAGGGTAGGGTGGCCAAGGCAGTGATAATCTCGGCGATCCCACCGGTGATGCTGAAGTCCGACGATAATCCGGGTGGCTTGCCCATCGGAGTGTTTGACGATCTCCGCGCCCAACTCGCAGCCAACCGCGCGCAGTTCTACCTCGACGTTCCCACGGGTCCTTTCTACGGCTTCAACAGGAAGGACGCCAAGGTGTTCCCGGGGCTGATCCAGAATTGGTGGCGGCAGGGAATGATCGGCGGAGCGATCGCGCACTATGAATGCATCAAGGTCTTCTCGGAGACAGACTTCACTGACGACCTGAAGAAGATCGATGTTCCGGTTCTGGTAATGCACGGCGACGATGACCAGATCGTTCCGATCGCCGACGCTGCCCTCTTGTCGATCAAGCTACTGAAGCACGGTACGCTGAAGGTCTACAAGGGGCTGCCGCACGGTATGTGCAGCACACATCCCGATATCATCAATCCCGATCTGCTGGCGTTTTTCCAGGCATGATCGCCCGGCGGGAAAGGCGGCTTCAGGTGATACCCCAAGCTCCCTGGAGCCGCCCCGCCCGTTTCCGAAAGGATCTGTGATGACCCAGGACTTTAAATTTTCTCGCCGCGGGTTTTGTCTATGCTGCATGGCAGCCTCCACGTTCGCGGTTTCCGGAGGCTGGCTAAGTCCCCGGCAGGTTTTCGCGAAAGCCCAAGGTATCGTGGACATGATCCGCGACGAAGCGGCAAAAGCGCCGATCAAGGTTCACAAAACTAAGGCGGGCGTTTCGATCCTTGAAGGTTCAGGCGGGAACATAGCAGTGCTGACCGGGGGCGACGGAAAGGTCCTGATCGATGGAGGCATAACCGCGTCCCGTCCTCGCATACTCGATGCCTTATCCGGCCTCGGAAAACAGCCGATCAAGCACCTGATCAACACACACTGGCATTTCGATCACACGGATGGAAATGAGTGGCTCAACGCCGAAGGGGCCGCGATCCGCGCGCACGAGAACACCAGGAAACATCTGATGACCGTTCAAAGGGTGGACGACTGGGACTTCGAGTTTCCACGCCCGCCGCTCGCCGCGGTGCCGTCGGAGACGGTCGGCGACGAAATGTCGCTCGAGCTCAACAAGGAAACGTTGATGCTGAAGCACCATCCGAACGCGCATACCGACGGCGACATCTCGGTCACCTTCAGCGACGCAAATGTCGTCCACACCGGAGACCTGTACTGGAACGGCATTTACCCATTCATCGACTATTCGACTGGTGGAGGGATCGACGGCAAGATCAAGGCGGTTGAAGACATTCTCTCTAACATCACCGAAGAGACAGTTGTCATACCGGGGCACGGTCAGCCTCTCAGCAAAAAGTCCGAATTAAGTGACTACCGTACGATGCTCGTCGACATCCGCGGAAATGTGGCAAAGCTGAAGTCCGAGGGAAAGCCCATCGACGAGATCATTGCCGCGAAACCGACTGCCGACTTCGACGCAAAGTGGGGGCAGTTCGTCATCAGTCCCGAGTTCTTCACGCGCCTTGTCTATCATGGCGTCTGAGTTGCGAAATCACGAGGGTATGTGATGTCTATGATCGATTGGAATGCCTATCATCAGCAGGTGCTTGCGGGGGTAGGCGAAATCGCCGCACTGAGTCCGGACGTGATCAGAGGCTACCAGGCAATCGGCGGAGCGGCCCGTAAAACCAATCTGCTGGGTAGCAAGGTCAACGAACTGATCGCTCTAGCGGCTGCGGTCTCGCTGCGCTGCGATGGCTGCATCGTTGTTCACACCGACGCCGCGCTTAAAGCGGGTGCGACGCGCGAAGAGATCGCCGAGGCGCTCGGGACGGCTATTGGCGTCAACGCTGGAGCAGGACTCGTTTATTCCACGCGAGTGATGGATGCCGTCAAATCAAAGGCTTCATGACAACCTCAGCGGTTACATTGAGGCTCAGCCCACTTTGGCCCTGTCAGGGAAACCCGCAATTGGGTGAACGGAGGTTCGGTTGAGAAAAGAAAGATTCGGTTCATGCTCAGGCACTCCCGAAAGCTGCCTGAGGCCATCGTGGGCGACGAAGACCTGCCTCGATGTGAATTGCAGGACTCGGCTAAGCCGGCATACCAGAGCCAGATCGCCTGAGCCAGGAGGCCCAAGTGTCCGTGCTGTCATCATCTGGAAATCTCGGCGAGAAGCGCTTCGATATCATCGACAAGGTCCTGATGATCTTCAAGGCCAACACTTATGCGCAAGACGAGATCATCTGCGTCCCACCTCCGCACGGTGCGGTAGGCCTTGACAGGCATGGGCGCAATGAGACTGCGCGTTCCGCCCCAGGATGCCCCTATCGCAAATGTCTTGAGCACATTGAGAGAAGGCGAGACGCGATCGGACAGGCCTCTTTTGAAAACGACGCCAAAGACACCTGACGCCCCAAGAAAGTCCCTCTTCCAGATCGAATGGCCAGGATCGGTCGGCAATGCTGGATGGATAACACGTTCCACGATTTCCGCTGCCTGTATCGTTTCGATCAACTGCAGGGCACCTTGACTTGCATGTCTCATGCGAACGCCGAGCGTTTCTAGTCCTCTTAAGACCAAAGAGGCGTCATCCGGTGACACGCAGATCCCCATTCGTCCGAGCGTTGACCGTATCGGAGCGGTTAGTTGTTCATCGCGGACCGTCAACGATCCCAGCAGTACGTCTGAATGCCCCGAAATGTACTTGGTCAGCCCCTCTGTGACGATGTCTGCTCCGAGCGTCAGGGGTTTGTAGTTCAGAGGTGTCGCCCAGGTATTGTCGCAGCCAACCAGTGCCCCGTGCCGATGGGCTATGTCCGCAATAATGGGTAGATCTTGGACTTCCATTGTCGTCGACCCAGGAGATTCGCACCAGACTATCTTGGTTCTGGCGTTGATTTTAGCGACGAGATCGGATGGATCGACGGGATCGTAGTAGGCAACCTCGATACCGAAGCGCGCGAGTTCCGTATTGGCGAAATCGCGCACCGGGGGGTACACAGAATCGGCTATGAGGATGCCGTCACCCGCCTTGAGAAATGGAAGCATCGCAATCGCGTTGGCCGCCTGGCCCGAGGGTACGAGGAATGTTCTGGCACCGTTCTCGAGAGCTGTCAGTTTTGCCTCGAGCGTTCTGGTGGTCGGTGTTCCGTAAAGACCGTAACTGTAGCCGTCAGGTCCGCGTTGTCCGCGGTTTGCGCTATCCTCGGCGGTGTCGAAGACGATCGTTGAGGCACGATGCACTCCAACCCCGAGCGTTGCGAAGCCTTCGGCATTTACGTTGGGTGTCACGACACAGCGCGTGAGGTCCTTCATCGCATTTTCCTTTTCACCGAGGCGGAAATCAGCAGTGTCCACCATATCCGGCCCCTGCAAGTGCGTGGTCGGGTGCGAACTCTAGGCGACCGAAAATTCCAGACCGCTTACATCAATGGATATCATCAAGCGAGACAAATCGGGCGTGAGGTCTGCTAGGCGAGGGTACCCACGTAGCTTCGTTGGTATGTTGACCCCATGACACTCTTCGTAGTGAGAAAGCAATTCCGTGATGGTTATGCCCGCGTCGCCATCGACATGGTAGTCATGCCTCCGCAAGAGGAAGTTGCCGTCAAAGAAGTAGTCGTGTACGCGGGCAGCGGTTGCAAGGTCCGGCGGCAACTGGGCCCTGAGAACCCGCCATTGGTTTCCACCTTCGTTCCAGGGAACCAGTTCGCATACCTCGACACCTTCCAGCATTAAATGGAATGGAGCGGTCAAAAACGACCTAACAGTGGAGCATGCCAGCAAAACTCCGACCAATGCATCGACTGGCAGTTTGAAGTCATATTGCAATTGCGCGGAACGCACGTCCTCGACTCCGGTAACAAGGGAGCCGTCGTCACCCAGGATGGACAAGCGGTTGCGTTCGAGGTCGCTTCGGCAATTGACGCATCCAAGGGGTTCAATGATCGCTCGTTGCAGATGCGGGAACACAGTTATCTGTCGAGGCGCCAGGTCGCCAAAATTCACACATAAATCGCCACCCAGTAAAGCCGTTGCCTTCGCAACATTATGTGCGCCCCAGTTTGTTAGCCCCCCATGAGCAACGATGGCTTTGTCGAGCAGCTTGTTCAAACTTTCGCTCCCGATACCAAGTGGCAACGACCCGCTCGATCATGTCTGATCAGCTCTTCCTATAAGGTACACCTCTGCTGAAAATCCGAAATCATATCTTCCATTAGGGCGAGAGCTCTAACCTGAACTTGCAACCGCCGGGCTCGGTTTCCACTTCGTCGAAAGCGCGTATCTAAAGGTATATATGATTTCCGCCACCAGGAAGTTGGCGCACAGTCTCCCCCGACGAACGCTACAAGGAGACGCGAGATGCCGACGATGCGAGCAGCGGTGGTCGAAGCCGCGAATGGTCCTTTCCGGATTTCTGAATTGGAGCATCCGGTATCCAAGTCTGGCGAGGTGTTGGTTCGTATCAGGGCTAGCGGTGTGAATCCCCTGGACACGAAAATCCGTGCCGGAGCCGCGGCGCATGCCCGACATGAATTGCCTGCGATACTTGGAATCGATCTTGCCGGGGTCGTGAAGGAGGTTGGTGAGGGTGTGACGAGGTTTTCTCCCGGTGACGAGGTCTACGGGATGGCCGGAGGTGTGGGCGGCAATCAAGGATCGCTTGCGGAGTATGCGGCGGTTGACGAGCGCCTTCTGGCAATCAAGCCGTCGAACATCTCGATGCGCGAAGCGGCGGCACTGCCACTGATCTTCATCACCGCATGGGAGGGGCTCGTCGACCGAGTGAACGTTCAGGCCGGACAATCAGTTCTCGTAATTGGCGCCGGCGGTGGCGTTGGGCATATCGCCGTCCAGATCGCTGTGGCGTTGGGAGCTGACGTCTGTGCCGTCGATTCGGGGAGCAAGGCAGACTATCTGCGCAGTCTGGGAGCAACGCCGATCGATTACTCATCCGAAGACGTGGAGACCTACGTTGCAAAGCACTCCGGCGGTAGAGGATTCGATGTCGTTTACGATTCTGTCGGCGGCGCGGGATTGGACACCGCATTCAAGGCCGTTGCCCGATTCGGACACGTGGTGAGTTGCCTCGGTTGGGGAGCTCATGCCTTGGCTCCCCTCTCGTTCAAGTCTGCTACCTACTCTGGTGTCTTCACTCTGATCCCACTCCTGACCGGTGAGGGGCGTGAGCACCATGGCGATATCATGCGGGAGGCTACGAAACTGGTGGAGGCAGGGAAGGTGTCGCCGCGCCTCGATCCGAGGACATTCACGCTCGAGACCGCTGCAAGCGCCCACGAGCTAATCGAGACCCGAAAGGCCAACGGCAAGCTTGTTGTCGCGCTCGATTAGTTGCGGTCGGCCCTGTCGAATTTCCCTAACCAAAGAAACCAGAGGAGAATACGATGCCCTTTGTGAACATCAAACTCGTGGATGGTGTGTTTACAAGCACCCAAAAACACGCGCTGGCGAAGGCGATCACCGATGTGATGGTCAAGTTCGAAGGCTCCGAGGCGTTCCGTTCCGTTACCTGGGTTCTGATAGAGGAGCTTCACACCGATGGCTGGCACATTGGCGGGCAACCCTTCGCCGTGCCATCCTCGCTAATGGAAACCCTTGGCCGCTCTAAGGCCGTCTACGAGATGATTGACGGGAACCCGACGTCTCGTGACGAGTTTGCAGCGGCGTTGCCACCCAAGGCCGAGGCCAGCTAGCCTTCAACAGCATCCATCTCGATTTCGATGGTGAGGGAACGGATACATGACCATCGACTACAACGAGACTACCACTCCTGCGCTCACCGGACTAAAGGGGCGTTGTCCGCGTTGTCAACGGGGACACCTGTTTAACGGGCTCCTGTCATTGGCGCCGTCTTGTGAGGTCTGTGGTCTGGACTATGCGTTCGCTGACCCTGCGGACGGCCCCGCATTTTTCGCCATGAGTATCGTCGCCGTTCCTGCGCTTGCTTTCGCTCTGTGGCTCCAACTGACATTCGAGTCCTCGCTCTGGGTACATCTCCTTTCAACTCTACCTTTAACCACGGCAGCATGTGTCGTGCTGTTGAGGCCTTTGAAAGGCTGGCTGGTATGCTCCCAATACTTTCATAAAGCCGAAGAGGGCCACATCGATCGGGACTGGCGAAGTTGAATGGAAGACCTCGCGTCGGCGCGGAGGCAGTCTTGTTCGCCGTCGGGATCACGGTCCGTTCGAACGACAGGTCCTTTGCTGCTAAACCAGACACACCAGATCTGTTCCACCCAGCCGTCCCGCATGATCTTTTGCGAGCGAGACAAAGAGAAGGACATCCTCGCGTCTGGGTGTATGCAGAACTCGATGGGATTGCAGGGCAAACGGGTCCCGGCCATGATGACGCGGGACCCTGGCCTTTAAGCGATGTCTACGACGAGCTTTCCGTCAACCTTGCCGGCTTCAATCAACTCGTGGGCCGCCATCACATTCTCAAGTGTGAAGGACCGACCGTCGAGACGCGGCATCAACTGACCCCTTTCTACAAGGCGCGTTGCTTCCCGCATGATGTCCCCGTGATGCTCACGACCTTCGCCAGTGAGTAGCGGAAGCAGTGTGAACACGCCGGAGTATGTCGCCGCCTTGAATGAAAGCGGGGCGAGGGCATGCGAGCCCCAGCCGAGGCAGCTAACCACATGCCCAAATCGGGTGACTGCCTTGAACGCAGTGTCCAGACCAGCGCCGCCAATCGTGTCGTAGACGACGTCGAATCCTTGCCCTTGTGTGTATTTGGCGACGTATTCTTCGACGGTTTCCGTGGCGTAGTCGATCGGCGTCGCATTGAGGCTCTTGATGTAGTCAGCCTTCCGGGCTCCATCGACTGCATAGACGTCCGCACCAAGAGATTTGCCAATCTGAACTGCTACGTGACCAACGCCACCACCGCCACCGATGACGAGCAACTTCTGGCCAGCCCGGATGCCGACGCGATCCACGAGGCCTTCCCACGCCGTGATGAAGATGAGGGGTAGAGCGGCCGCTTCCCGCATGGAAAGGTGAGATGGCTTAATGGCCAGCAACCGTGCATCGACGGCCGCAAATTCTGCCAGCGAACCTTGAACGGCACCCACACCGCCTGTCATGCCGTAGACTTCATCTCCGCGGCGAAATCCGGTCACGCCTGCGCCGACTTCTTCAACGACCCCAGCAAGGTCGATACCCAGGATTGCGGGAAGAGGATGTCTGGCATGAGCGGCTGCTCCCGCGCGGATTTTCGTGTCCAGCGGATTTACGCCGCTCGCCTTTACTCGGACGAGCACCTGGCCTTCGGCCACAGCCGGTCGTGCGATCTGCGCGATGCGGAATTCGGTACCGTGATTTTCAAGAACTAATGCTTTCATCGTGCCCATAGGATTGATCCCTTTCAGTTGATGTCAGCACTTTGATATGGAACTTTCCGAATGGAAATCATATAGATTGTATGTTGAACATGCATTTTTGAATGGGCCGTAAGTCATGATGGAATGGAGCGACATCCGTCTTTTCCTTGCGATCGCGAGGGAGGGAACGCTGGGTGCGGCCGCGAGGAAGTTGGGCCTGACGCAGCCGACGATGGGAAGACGGCTAAAGACCCTTGAGGCCGCGGTCGGCCACTCGCTGTTCCAGCGCACACCGGACGGGTTTGTCCTGACAGATGAGGGCACCGTCGTGATGGGGCACGCCGAACGGATGGAGGAGGAGGCGCTGGCACTCCAGCGGCAACTTGCGGGCACCGAGAACACGTTGTCCGGAACCTTGCGGATATCGTGCTCTGACTGGTTCGGCATCCATATTCTCGCCCCCATCCTTGCCGACTTCGGACGTTTGCATCCCAGTGTAATCATCGAAATTCTCACTGACGCCAGGCTTTTGAACCTGGCGCGTCGCGAAGCCGATCTGGTTTTCCGCATACGGTCTTTCACCGAGCCGGAAGTCATTTCACGCAAGCTGCTACATATTCCCTATGGCCTGTATGTCGCAAAAGGATCGGACGACCCTTCGCCCAGCACTGGAGCGGGATTCAGCGTGATCATTATGGACGAGGCATTTGGAAGCATGCCCGACGTAGGTTGGCTTAAGAGCCGGTTTCCGAATGCGAAAGTTTCGATGCGAAGCAACAATCGCGATGTTCAGGCAAGGTTATGCGCAGGTGGTGCAGGGATGGCCGTTCTTCCGAGACCGCTGGGGGACTCGATGGAGGGATTGAAGCGTGTCGACGTGTCGGAGACTCCCCCTGGAAGGGATACTTGGCTAGGATACCATCAGGATCTCCGGCGCCTTCCACGGCTACGAGCTCTTATTCAATTTGTTGGTGAGCATGCACAAGTGATACAACGCCAATATCGATAGAGCCGTCTACGCGGGCGGCTCGCGCTGAGAACAGCCCTAGGATGCTCATGATGTCGGACACCTGTACGCCATCTTGGCCGTCATCATAAACTGGCGTTCGGCGGCGGCGATCGTGCTGTCGCTGGTGACGTTCTTCACGCTACGCGCCCTCTCAAACCTGAAAGAAGAGGGCGGCGACGATCGAAGAAACTCCGAGTAGACCACATCGGCAGTCGACAACGTGTAGATGCAGCCATGGAGTCCGATATGGATACCGCTTTGGTCGTTGGCTATCTTGCGTCGGTTTGTTCAGTTACGAGCTTCATTCCGCAGGTCTGGAAGAGGACCCGAAACACCGCGGCAATCTCGCCAGGATGTACACGCTGACTGTAACCGGGTTCGCACTATGGACGGTCTTTGGCATCCTGCGCGTCGAGTGGCCGATAATCCTTACAAATCCAGGCGGTCCGCGCCAAGAACACATAACATCACAATGGTGGTCCTGAGCTCCAGCGCCTTGAGCCGCGTGAACATCCAGTAGCCGCCTATTTCAATAAGCCCGTTTCAAACATGCAGCGTCCAGGGAACATCGGCCTTTCAAGCGAGTTAGCCTCGCGATGATTCCCGTCCCCCTCGGTGGGATCATGATTTGATTCGGCGCGGAAAAGGAGGCTGGTCGATGACGGATATTCGCAAGCACGGCTTTGACAGCGATATGCAGTGGCGTGAATACTTAGCAGAGATAGAAGAGGCGGCCGTCGCGAATAGCCCCAGCGAGCCGCTTGAGCCGAACGTCACCCAGGAACTGGCAGATCTCCGTCGACAGGTTGCTGCGCTACGCGAGCGGGTAGTTGCCTCCATCCGGCATCAGCGATCGGGACGGCCCTGGTGGGTTATCGGCGCGGGTGCCCTTTTGCTCGTTCTCATGACAACCTTACGGTTGGCAAAAGTCTCGCGCCCGTGATGCGGGCCGCAATCTGTAGAGGTGGCGATGGCTATTTCCCTAGCCCAGCGGCACGGCACCATAGCGGCCATCGTGGCGCATCTGGTGATAAAGTTTCGTCGCGGATGCCGAGGCGGTGTCAAAGCAATTAGGTTGTCAGGGCGACCGGAGCGGATCTGAAGAACGGTCTTCTGTCCATCGATCTCGTTCGTGAAATTCCGGAGGCACTGAAGCCGAGGAAAATCTCCATTAAGAGCGATCCAGCTCTGGCGCCGTCGGCCGCTCCGGCACAGATCAAAGCAGAGAAGGCCGCTTAAGCAGCATGCAGTGAGGGGCGCCGGTGCGTCGGCGCCCTATGACACTTCGGGTAAGAAAGGAGAGAGCGATGAAACCCGATATGTTCAAAGAGCCTGTACCCATTCTCGTCGGCCTCGGTTGTCCCGCGGAGGTTCGCAGTGTCATGGACGCCTACCGATATCTGTCCGAGTGTCCGGCGTCGCTTAGAGACGCGGCACATTCTATTGCCTTGAAGGCATGTGGAGCCGCGCTTCGCGGCGAAATTCAAGCAGAGACCGCCCGTGGCTTGTTTACCGCCTTTGCAGAGAAACACGATGTGCTGGCGCCGAACACCAAGTCCATCGTCGTGTTGCGCCTGGCGCGCGATAGAGATCCGCACGTGCGTTGAGGTGACCCAATGACCCACAAAACTTTGGAGCACGCGGTCAACAATGCCATGACGATAGGGCAACAGTTCTGGCCTTGCAAAGGCTGGAGTTCCGACGACCAATCGATGTTGTGATGGCGCCCACACTTTCTGCCGATGAAGCGCGCGATCCTCGCCGACTGGGCTTCGGACTATTACGCGAGAGGCTCGCAACCGATCCTCCCCCGTCGCTTGCCGTAGCGTTCAGTTCGGGCTTGGCTCGAGCGGCCTCTCAGACAGTTTGATCCATAACCAGCAGGCCGGATCAGATGGGGCGACAATCAATCGGCGCGATGTTCCGGGGTTGTAATCCACATGCAGACCGCCGGACGCATTGTTTTTTGCCGTCGCCCCGCCACGCATGCTGCCCGTCGGGTGCTGGCCAAGCCGAAGCCGAAACTGAGCACGCGGTGGCGGTCGAACTCTGGGAGAATCGTCCCCGCTCCTGTTCACGTTGATGTCCCTTCACATCTGAGGTGACGCCCACTGATGAGCCAGTGTGAGTGTGGGCGCGTTGCGATCGACCAGTAGATCGGGCCACAATTAACCGAAGCGCAAATGAATCGACGCCTTCGTATCAGTGCGCGATTTCTAAGGAGAAAAGGGGCACTAAGACCGAAATCAACGAATGTCACCGACCTTCAAGGGTCTTTGGCTGAAACCTCTGTCTTGGCTGTAGCCCTTTAACGCCGCATCGCGAACGTTTCAGCTAGGCAAGAAGCCGTGCGTACGGAACCAGGCCACTTCATCACGCAGGGTTTCGGTCACCGGCCGGAACTCCAGACCCAATTCTCGTGTGCTCTTCGCACAATCGTAGCGAGAGCGGTCATTCTCCGTGGCAACTGTTCGCGCCATGGCCCAACTCAAGAGTACAGGCTTGCCAGTCATCCGCGCGTAGAGCTCATTGCCGGCGCCGATCAGGTAAAGGAAGAAGAGTGGAATGCGGCGGGTCGGTGCCTTTGCCCTGGTGGCTTGTGCGATCAACGGCAACAAATCGGCCATGGTCATATGCTGTCCGGCGGCGAGGTAACGTTCGCCGCGTTGCCCCCTGTGGCTAGCGAGGATCATCGCCCGCGCCACATCGCGCGCATCGACCACCGAGAAGGAGCCGGGTGGAACGCCGGGCAAGCGTTCGAGCGCCACATCCAGCACTGTCTGGCCAGCCGAGGTCGGCCCGATATCCCCCGGCCCGTGCATCCAGCCCGGAAGCACCATGGCTGCCCAGAAATCGGGATGTTTGTCGAGAAAGTCAAGCACCACGCGGTCCGACAGGATCTTGCTGCGGTAATAATCATCGGCATCCCGCTCATCCCGCAACATGGACTCGTCTATGGTTTGTCCCTTTGCACCGCGCAGCACTGCAACCGAGCTGGTATGCACGAAGCGCCGCACGCCGGCACGATAAGCGTGATCGAGCAAGCCACGCGTACCCGCGACATTGGCCGCGTAGAGCGCGTCCCAATGCTTCCCGCCCTTGTAGGAGTCGCGGAAATAGGCCGCTGTGTGGAAAACCACGTCCACGCCCTTAAGCGCGTTCGCAAAACCCGGCACGTCGAGCATGTCGCCGGTGATGATCTCCAAATCCAGCCCGGCGAACTGCAATGCTGCTTTCTCGTGCGAGCGAACCAGCGCTCGCACGCTCCAGCCATCGGCGATTAGTTCGCGGACCAGATTGTTGCCAAGAAGGCCGGTTGCCCCAGTCACGAAGGCAGTCGGCTCATGGAAATCGTTATTGGGATGGTTCAGCATGAAAGTGTTCCACAATTGAGGGAACGCATCATATAAGGCTGGACTAAGGTCCATGGTCAACAGCTTAAGGGGTGAAAATATGCTGATCGGAGAATTCGCCCAGCGGACAGGATTGAGCCAGGACACTGTCCGCTTTTATGTCCGCAAAGGTCTGCTCAGGCCGCAACTCGGCGCCAAAGGTGGTCGCAATCCCTATCAGATCTTCACCGACCAGGACGCCTCGACGGTTCGGATGATCCGTTTCGCACAATCACTGGGTCTGCCACTCAAGGAGATCGCGGAGATTGCCACGGAACTGCAACGCGAGGGCTTATCGCCGGCGCGTGAGATCGAGATCATGGACGTCCAGCTCGTCAGGCTTGAGCAGAAGGCAACTGAATTGGCCGAGCTGACCAATTACCTGCGGGCGAAGCGCGACTGGGTCGCGTGCGGCAAGCCGGGCGATGAACCGCGATTTACCGATGACACGCTTTGCTAACCTCAACAGTGGCCGACTTCCGGTAAATGTACCGCGAGCGGCGGCGTTTGGCGTAATTGTTGCTCAGAACGCAGCGACATGCTGTGCAGTCGACCAGGTTGCCGAAGACACCACCGCAAACGCCGATAACGGCAATCACTGGCTTGAGGGGACGAACGTTTGGCGTAGTAACCATCGTCGATTCCATTGAAGTTCAGCTCCCGGACAAGATTTCATGACCTGGTTGGGCGAAGATACCCGTCAGCCAATGGAAGATGAGCGAGGCACGCTTCCACCTGGCCAACGCTTGAAAAGTGCGCTGGCATTGACCCCGCCAAAGCCGAAACCGTTGGATATTGCGTATTCTGCGTCTAATTGGCGCGCGTGGTTCGCCACGAAATCGATACCGTCGGCTTCCGGATCCGGAGCGTTCAGGTTGAGGGTTGGCGGCGCGATCTGGTTCTTGAGTGCCAGAATGGTGAAGATCGCTTCCAGCCCTCCCGCCGCGCCGAGCAGGTGTCCTGTTGCCGATTTCGTGCCGCTGACGGCTATGGATTTTTTGGAGCCAAATACACTTTTGATAGCCCTCATTTCACCGAGATCTCCCACTGGCGTCGAGGTGGCATGCGCATTCAGATGTCCGATCTCACGCGGGGCTATACCGGCCTGCGCGATGGCGATCTCCATGGCTCTGCGCGCGCCGTTTCCGTCTTCGGGGCCGGAAGTTATGTGATGGGCGTCAGCTGTCGTGCCGTATCCGACGAGTTCGGCAATGGGCGTTGCGCCGCGAGCAAGCGCGTGACTCAATGCCTCGATGACAAGTATGCCCGCTCCTTCGCCCATGACGAAGCCGTCGCGTGACGTATCGAAGGGGCGCGATGCCTGGCTCGGCGTTTCGTTGAAGCCAGTCGACAGCGATCTGGCGGCGGCAAAACCACCGAGACTGACGATATTCATGCAGGCTTCTGTTCCGCCGCATATCGCAATGTCGGCTTCGTTGGATCGGATCAACCTGGCGGCATCCCCGATCGCCTGAACGCTGGCGGCGCACGCGGTTACCGGTGCGCCGAGGGGGCCTTTGAAGCCATGACGGATCGAGACTTGTCCCGCTGCGAGGTTGACGAGAAACGGCGGTACTGTGAAGGGTGAAAGACGACGCACACCGCGTTGATCGACGGTGCGGACCGCTTCGGTTATTGCAGGGAAGCCGCCAATGCCCGACGCAACGATCGTTGCGGTTCTCAGCCGGTCTTCATTCGAGGTCGGCTTCCAGTTCGCCTGCGCGAGGGCTTCTTCAGCGGCCGCCAGTGCAAAGATGATAAACCGGTCAACCTTGCGCTGGTCCTTCGGAGCCATGATCGTATCCGGATCGAAGCCGCCTTCTGGATCCTCCGTGAACAAGGGGACAACTCCCCCTATTTTCGAAGGGAGATCCCCGACAACCTCTTCACCCAGTCGACGAATGCCGCTTTGGCCCGCGAGGAGCCGTGTCCAGGAGATATCTACATTTGCACCAAGAGGGCTTACGGCTCCCATTCCCGTGACAACAATACGACGCATCTGTTTTCCACCTGTCTTCACTGTAAAAATGGGCATGCCTTCAGCCTCCCGACGATGCGGTCAGGGCCTGTTCTCTAAACATGCGGTTTATGCAGGAGCCTTGGACGCTCTCAGCCAAACCGGGTGGCAGCTAAACTTCGGCCCTTATCCAGGCCAGGCCATCGAACCCGGCTTAGCCTTCAGGCAACATCGTCACCGCGCGCAATGCGCCTGACTTCGCCAGCCGCTGCGTCGAGGATGCCTTGCGACATGTTCCGGTCCTCCGTGATGCGGGAAAGCGTGACGGCACCCACCATGATAGACAGTATTGCCATCGCCTTGCTGCTGGGCTCGGAGTTCTTATCATCGCCCATTAGTTCATCGAGTACTTCGAAGTGAGCGCGGACTCCGTCCTCGAATGGACGTCTGACCTCTTCACTCTGCCGAGCGGCGTCCGATCCGAGCGCCACCAAAGGGCAACCTTCCGCCTTTTCTCCACGATGGTCGGGGGAGAGGTAGAATGCCATCACAGCCTCGAGGGGATCGGAACTGTCCGCGGCGGCCGCTGACCATCTCCGGGTCGCACTTTCCATGGCGCGCCTTGATGCAAGTGCAGCAAGGTCGTCCTTCGATGCGAATTGCTTATAGAAGCCGCCTTGCGTAAGGCCAGCTCCCTTCATCAGATCCTTCAGGCCAATTCCGTCAAAGCCATGCTCTCGGAACAGACGGCTTGCGACGTTGATGACCGTCTCACGGTTCTCCTCAGCCTGTGCCCGGCTCACTCTCATGACGATCTCCAATTAGATTTCATTTGACATCTATAATGCGAATAGAGTTAGATCGCAATCTAATTTGTTTGGATCGCTGGTCAAGAAGAGAAACTTAAAATGAAACGCAAACATGTCCTGACTTTCGTAGGTCTCGTGGCAGCGGCCGGGGCAGCCGGTGCCTTTTTCCTGGCTTTCGAACCCACAAAGTCGGAAGCCGAGGCTGCCGACCCAAGGACTGTTTCACCGTTGGTCAGGGTGGCAGAGGCGACAACGACTGGATCGGCGGAGCGCTCGTTTACCGGAACAGTCGCATCACGAATCCAGAGCAACCTCGGTTTTCGGGTTCCGGGCAAAATCATCGAACGAATGGTGGATGTGGGCCAGCAGGTCAGGCAAGGCCAGGCTCTGATGCGCATTGATGAAACCGATCTCCAGCTCGCGCTGACAGCTAAGCGCAATACGGTCACCGCAGCACGCGCTGTCCTGGTCCAGGCGCAAGCAGACGAGAAACGCTATGCGGTGCTGGTGAAAAATGGCTTGGCAGCCACTCCACAACGTTATGAACAGGCGAAGGCTGCTCTCGACATGGCTGCGGCACAGCTTGCTGCGGCTGAAGCCGATGCAAAGGTCGCAGAAAACGAAGCGGCATATACGGTCTTACTCGCAGACTCGGATGGAACCATCGTCCAGACGCTTGGAGACGCCGGACAAGTCGTGTCAGCAGGCCAGACGGTCGTTCAACTGGCGCAGGCGGGGCCGCGCGAGGCTGTTGTCTGGCTGCCGGAGACGCTGCGGCCCGACATCGGATCCGAAGGACAAGCCACTGTTTATGGAGGCGACGGCCTCAGCGGAAAGGCCAGGCTGCGACAGATTTCCGATTCTGCCGACCCGCAAACCCGGACATACGAGGCGCGTTATGTTCTTGAAGGCGCCGCTGCCTCTGCCCCCCTTGGTTCGACAGTGACGATCAAAATATTGGATGCGGACAGGCAAACGGAGGTCGCTGTTCCAGTCGGTGCTATCCTTGACGACGGCAGCCGGACAGGTGTGTGGGTTGTCAACGGCGCCACGTCCACTGTGAACTTCACGCCTGTTGAGATCAAACGGATCGGCGAGGAGACTGCATTTGTCACCGGCGTCGTGGTTGGTCAACAGGTTGTTGCTCTGGGTGCGCATCTGCTTGAGAATGGCGCGAGCGTCAGGGTTGCCTCGCAGCAAGAGGTGACAAAGTAATGAACTTCAATCTTTCCGCCATCGCAGTTCGCGAACGCGCTGTCACACTGTTCTTCATCGTTCTGTTAGCGGCCGCGGGGGTGTATGCCTTCGTCAAACTAGGCCGCGCCGAGGATCCCTCCTTTACCATCAAGACCTTGACGGTCACGTCGGTTTGGCCGGGCGCCACTGCACGTGAAATGCAGGATCTTGTGGCCGAGCCCCTAGAGAAGCGTATCCAGGAACTCACATGGTACGACCGTGTCGAGACGACAACGCGGCCAGGCTACGCATTCCTCACAGTTACCCTCAAGGACAACACGCCAGCATCTGCCGTCGAAGATGAGTTCTATCAGGCTCGCAAGAAGCTCGGTGACGAAGCCCGAAATCTCCCTCCGGGCGTTATGGGCCCGTTTGTCAACGATGAGTATTCCGACGTGAGCTTCGGCCTTTATGCCCTGAAGGCGAAGGGAATGCCGATGCGCGACCTCGTCCGGCAGGCGGAGGTCATCCGTCAGGATCTCCTGCATGTGCCGGGGGTCAAGAAAATCAACATTCTCGGAGAGCGCCCCGAACAGATCTTCGTCGAATTTTCCTATGCCAAGCTGGCAACGCTCGGAATATCGGCGCAGGATATTGCTGCAACCTTGCAGAGACAGAACACGGTCACACCCGCCGGCTCGATCGACACCCATGGCCCACAGGTCTTCATTCGTTTTGACGGGGCTTACAACAGTGTACAGGCGATTGCCGAAACGCCGATCGTGGCCGCCGGCCGGACGCTGAAGCTCTCCGATCTCGCGGATGTACGGCGAGGCTACGAGGATCCCGCAACCTATATCATCCGGCATGAGGGTGAGCCGACAATCATGCTGGGTGCGGTTATGCAATCGGGTTGGAACGGCCTTGAGCTTGGCAAGGCGCTTGAATCACGATCTGCGGCAATCGCGCAGACATTGCCGCTGGGCATGACTCTCACGAAAGTCAGCGATCAAGCCGTCAACATCGATGAGGCGGTCGGTGAATTCATGCTCAAGTTCGCCATGGCGCTCGGTGTCGTTCTGTTCGTCAGTCTGGTCGCACTCGGTTGGCGCGTCGGCATTGTCGTCGCACTCGCGGTGCCGCTGACGCTGGCCGTCGTCTTCCTGATCATGCTGGAAACCGGCCGGTTCTTCGACCGCATCACGCTCGGCGCGCTGATCCTTGCGCTCGGCCTTCTCGTGGATGACGCCATCATTGCAATCGAGGTGATGGTAGTGAAGATGGAGGAGGGCATGGACCGCATCAAGGCGGCCGCTTATGCCTGGAGCCATACGGCCGCCCCGATGCTTTCCGGCACACTTGTCACAATCATTGGACTGATGCCCGTCGGCTTCGCCAAGTCGACCGCAGGTGAATATGCCGGCAACATCTTCTGGGTCGTGGGCTTCGCCTTGATCGTTTCGTGGTTTGTTGCGGTGATCTTTACGCCGTATATGGGCGTGAAGATGTTGCCTGACATCAAACCGGTCGAGGGTGGACACCACGCCATCTATGATACGCCCAACTATCGTCGCTTGCGCTCCACGATCGAGTTTGCGGTCCGTTATAAAGTCATGACCTGCGCCGTGGTCGGTATCACCATGGCCGTTTCGGTCGTCGGGATGGGCGGCGTAAAACAACAGTTCTTCCCCACATCGGACCGGCCAGAGGTCCTGGTCGAAGTTCGCATGCCTGAGGGTACAAGCATCGAAACCACGACGGCCGCAGTGGAGAAAGTCGAAGACTGGCTGCAAATCCAGCCGGAAACAAAAATCGTCACCAGCTATGTAGGGCAGGGTGCGCCGCGCTTCTTCTTCGCCATGGCACCTGAATTGCCTGACCCTGCCTTCGCCAAGGTCGTTGTGTTGACGCCCGATGCACATGCACGTGAGGATTTGAAGCACCGCCTTCGCGCCGCCATTTCGGAAGGGCTTGTTCCTGAAGCATCTGTGCGTGTAACGCAGCTTGTCTTTGGGCCCTACACGCCGTTTCCGGTCGAGTTTCGGATCATGGGACCGGATCAGGAAGAACTGTACAAGATTTCCGAGCAAGCCTTGGCGATCATGAAGACTGTACCCGACGTCAGACAGGCCAATCGTGATTGGGGCAACCGCACGCCGGTGTTGCGCTTTATTCCGGATCAGGAGCGGCTTAATCTGATCGGTCTTTCACCGTCGGAGGCGGCCCAGCAGATGCAGTTGCTGCTTACAGGGGTCCCCGTCACGCAGGTGCGCGACAACATCCGTAACGTGCCTGTCGTCGCCCGAAGTGCGGGTGAGAACCGCCTCGATCCATCACGGCTGGCAGATTTTTCGCTGATGAGCCGGAATGGCCGCCAGGTTCCACTCGATCAGATCGGGCATTCCGAGATCCGCTTCGAGGAACCGATCCTGAAGCGTCGCGACCGGACGCCCGTCATCACGATCAGATCCGATATCAACGAGGCGACACAGCCCCCGGAGGTTTCGCAGCAGGTCATGAAGGCCCTTCAACCGCTGATCACTTCGCTTCCAGTCGGATACCGCATCGAGATGGGTGGAAATATCGAGGAATCCCTCAAGGCCAACGTCGCTCTGGTTCGGGTCTTTCCGCTTATGATCGCGGCCACCTTGACCGTCATCATCCTGCAGGTCCGCAGTCTGTCGACGATGACAATGGTGATGCTGACCGCACCGCTTGGTCTTGCCGGAGTGGTTCCCACCTTGCTCCTGTTCAACCAGCCATTTGGCTTCAACGCCATTCTCGGGTTGATAGGGCTGGCAGGTATCCTCATGCGCAACACGCTGATCCTGACAGAGCAAATCAAGGAGAACCAGGCGGCCGGTCTTGATGACTATGATGCCGTCATTGAGGCGACGGTGCAGCGGACACGACCTGTCATCCTGACCGCACTAGCAGCGATCCTAGCCTTCATACCTTTGACTCATTCGGTGTTCTGGGGATCGATGGCCTACACCCTGATTGGCGGAACGGCGGCGGGCACCCTGATGATCCTGCTCTTTCTTCCGGCGCTGTACGCTGTTTGGTTCCGGATCAAGCCACCGAAACAAGAGAGCCACCGGGAAACGATCATCGATGAGCCGCAACTCGCTAGGGCAATGGCCGCCGAGTAGGGCACCTCATGCGCAGGACATCCTCTCCGGTTTTTCAGTGGCCACTTCCCATGCTCGCCGGCAGGCGTATGGGAAGTGGATTCTCCGCAAAATCGGAGGCGTCCAGGGAAAGCCAGTTGGTCGGAACCTTCGTGCTGGAGATGTCATGAGTCGCCGTACCCCTAGAGAGATTGACGTTGACCTTTCGCGGCAGACCATCAATGTCTTAGAAGGGTGAGGGAGGCACGGACAGAGTTCCGTTCAGGCCCCTAGCCGCGTCTCTGCATGGAGATCGTTGTAATCGTCGTTTGCGTGTGCGATCTCATGCCTGGCGGCTCGAACCAAGAAGCCTGATCGCGTCAGCCCTTGCGCTTCGGCGAAAGCATCGATCGCCTTTAGGACGTCTTCTGGCAGGGTGATATTTACGCGAACCGCTCTTTTGGCTTCGGTCTTGACGCCAACGAGAATTGCAACACCGTCCAGGTTATCCGCGTTTGCCATCACCGCTTCCAGCGTGGAAGGTTCGGGAATTGCTTCGCCGTCTTCGGCTAGACCTTCAATGTGTAGGGACAAGGCTTCCTCGGCCATAGCTCGCGCATCGTCGAGGTCGGTTCCAGCGGTGATCAGGCCAGGAAAGTCGGGAAAGGACACGCCGTAATCACTGTCGGCATCCTTATGGATCAATCCGATATAATTGCGCATGTTCGTTACCTCAGCTTGAGTCCGGCTTGTTTCTCGATGCTCTTCAACGTTCCGATCGGGATGTCCCTTTTCGGATGTGGAACAGTGACGCGGCCAGGTTTCTCGGGATGCTTGAATTGAACATGGCTGCCCTTGGTGGCAACTTCGTACCAGCCATCCTTTTGCAAGGCCGCAATGATATCACCGCTTTTCATCTTCAGAATGATACACACGAATGTGTATTTCTGCAAGTGCCGCATCGCAACGATCGCGACATCGCCCTTGATCGAAAATGGGCTCGCCGGTTCTCGGTTGGCCAGCAACAAGCGGCGGACGCTTCATGATAGGGGCCCGTTCCCGCTCTATGCCTCGACAGTCGCATAATGTATCGTCAGGAATGTCGAACCAGGCCGCGTGTAGCCAACGCGAGTCTTGTTCGCCAATCCTTACCGTGGTGTTGTTACATGCGCCCCTTGTAGAGTTAAGAGACTGGCGATGATGCCTTGCCTAGCTTTACCGACGGTTCTCGAGCCCAGACGCGCAGTTTGCCGAGGTTGGTGACAAAGGCCGAAAGTCCATCCTCGCCCGGAAGAGCGACAACACCCTCGTCGAGCGCATCGGTGATTCCGGCCTTTTCGAGTAACGGCATCGCCGATGGATCGTATCCAATGAACTTGCAGTGCTGGAAGGCATCGGCCACGAAATCGCGGGCGGTCGCCTCCTTTACTACATCATCGATCGCATCCGCCGAGGTAAGTAAGGCGACGGCGTCGAAGAGAACGGAAGGTCCTCCGTCGATCATGTGATGCGCCTCGATCCAGGTGCCGTCCGAAGCCATAACGCCACCGACCTTCGGAGCGATCAGTTCGCAAACAGCTTTTTCTTTGGTAATCGCCGCCGTCAGACCCTTCAGCAACTTCGCGTCGACGCCATCGGTGATCAGGATTCCGAGCTTGCGGCCCTCGAAACGTTTTGGCCCACGCTCGACAATGCTGAGAGCCGGCGACGGTTCGAGATCCTGACGTGTGGGCCGGGCGGCCTCCGCAGGCTTAGGCATCGACTGGAATCCTAGTTTCTGGGCAACGGTGTTTGCCAGTGTCTCGTCGATATTGAGGAGGTGCGAGACCATGCGTTCACGAATGACCGGCATTTCGACCTTGCTGAGTTCAAACGTCAGGGCTGCCGCGATATGGCGCTGCTCAGGCGGGGTCTGGCTGATGTAGAATTGCCGTGCCTGGCTATAATGATCGGCAAAGCTTTCCGGCCGGAGCCGTACCCTGGTGCCATTCTCTTCGGCCGGGAAGTGGCGATAGCCCTCGATTGGCGACTCCCGCGGACCCTCGTCTAATGAATTGGGCTGGTAGTTCACGCGGCCTACCGGGTTGCGCATCGCCATATGCCCGTCCTGCTGGAAATGCGCGAAGGGACACTTCGGCGCATTGATCGGCAGATGGGTGAAGTTGGGACCGCCTAGCCGCTTCAGCTGTGTATCGAGATAGGAAAAGTTGCGACCCTGCAGAAGTGGGTCGTTGCTGAAGTCGATGCCGGGCGGCACGTTCTGAGTCATGAAGGCGACCTGTTCGGTCTCGGCGAAAAAATTGTCGGGCATGCGATCAAGAACCAGGCGTCCGATGGGCTGGGGCGCCAGGATCTCCTCGGGGATAAGCTTCGTCGGATCAAGCACGTCGAAGTCGAAACTGTCTGCGAATTCTTGATCGAAAAGCTGAACCTGCAATTCCCATTCTGGAAAATTACCCGATTGTATCGCCTGCCAGAGGTCGCGACGATGGAAGTCAGGATCTGCACCATTGATCTTGACCGCTTCGTTCCAGGCGACGGACTGCAGCCCAAGCTTCGGCTTCCAGTGGAATTTCACGAAGGTCGACTCGTCCTTGGCATTGATGAGGCGGAAGGTATGAACGCCGAAACCTTCCATGAACCGGAACGAGCGGGGGATGGCGCGGTCTGACATCACCCACATGATCATGTGCATGCTTTCAGGGGTCAGGCTGATGAAGTCCCAGAATGTATCGTGCGCGGATTGTGCCTGGGGAAAGGCCCGGTCCGGCTCAGGCTTCACCGCATGGATAATGTCGGGGAATTTGATGGCGTCCTGGATGAAAAAGACAGGTATGTTGTTTCCAACGAGGTCCCAGTTTCCTTCGTTGGTGTAGATCTTGACTGCGAAGCCGCGAACGTCCCGTGCCAAGTCGAAGGATCCTTTGCTGCCGGCAACCGTCGAGAAGCGCACGAAAGCCGGTGTCCTCTCACCCGCTCGCTGGAAGAGGTCGGCGCGTGTGTAGGCCGCGAGTGAATCATAGGTTTCAAAAAAGCCGTGGGCGCCATAGCCGCGGGCGTGAACGACGCGCTCTGGGATGCGCTCGTGGTCAAAGTGGAAGATCTTTTCGCGGAAGTGAAAGTCGTCGACAACCAGCGGACCACGGTCACCGATACGCAACGAATTCTGGTCGTCTGCCACGGGGCCACCTTGAGCGGTGGTCAGAAGAGGCGTTTCGCCCTCCGCGGTCTGGTGAAGCTCCCCACCTTCTCCTCGACGCAGCTTCTGATCATGGATTGTCACGGTTTCGCGCTGCTTCGAGGGTGACGTTTCGAGAGATTTCTTGACCATGGGGTGAACTCCAGTGTGCTGATTTGGCTGGGCTGGTGGCCGCGCGCGCGGCTGCCGGCGGCGCCCGTTCCGGAATGAAAAAGCCGCCTGTTAAGGCTGCTTCTCGATATCGAAGTGAGACTACTCGGCGGCCTGCCTGGACGCCTTGGGGTTTGCTGCGGCCTCGCCAAGTGCCGTCAGCTTCTGATCGGTGGCGATCTCTTCCTGGAGGTTTGCGTCGAGGAGAGCGACGGCTCCATCGAGGCCAAGCTGGGCGGCCCATGATTTGAGCGTTCCATACCGGGCAATTTCATAATGCTCGACCGCCTTGGCGGATGAGATCAAGCCAGCATCGAGTGCCGGGCTGTCGCGATATTCTTCCATGATCTCCTCGCCTTCGGCGATGATGCCCTGAATGGCTTCGCACGTCTTGCCGCGAGCTGGTTTTCCGATGATTTCAAAAACCTGCCCAAGCCGCTCAATCTGGCCTTCAGTCTCATCCCGGTGCTTCAGGAAGCCGGCTTTACCTTCTTCAGATCGCGCGGCCCGCGCCATCTTGGGCAGCGCCTTCAGGATCTGTTTTTCCGCGAAATAGATATCCTTGAGCGTATCAAGGAAAAGGTCGTTCAAAGTTTTTTCAGCGGGCATGTCTGGTCTCCGATCGATTTTCAGGGATGGGAAATTACCAAACCTGGAAGATCGGACGACGTTCCGTTACTCGTGAAATAATTGTGTTGGCGCGGTACCGCCGATCTCCCATTCCTGCCAGGTGCGATTGCTGAGAAGGAACATTAGCACTGTGTGCGAGTTTGTCGGATTCAACCCTCTGAGCAACGCATGAGGCTGAGATCGTTTAGGCACTTATAGCCGCGAGTAATGAGGGTGGGAGAAATCTCACCCGGCCAAACTCCAGCATTTTTCTGAACACGCCCTGCCTCAGGTTGCTTGAAGGTGCATTCGAAAAGCCTAGTGCCATCCAGGCTCGCTTTTTTCGCTCTTCGGGAGGAAGTTATGGACGCTGTTGCACTTCCCGTGGATTCGAAGCGGTGGACGGTCGAGAACGCGATACCTGCCTTTTCCGCAAGATCACGGACAGACCATTTTAGGATGGCGCGAGCGGCTCGGTTAGCTTCCGGGGTCAGTTCGGCCATACGACGCTAAGTGCATTCATTATGCCCGCATGGCCGAGTTCCGGCTGATATGTCGGCTTTCGGTCACGCCGCAGCTCGCCATATCAGAACCATCACTAACAGCGAGTGTTGGTGGTTCCTGCCCCCGCGCTATTAGGACCCGCGTGATTAAAGCCGAGTTACGCCAGCGTGTTGGTTGTCCTCTGCGTCCGTTCCGGCAAGCCAAGACCGGAAAGAGAGCAGTTCCGAGTTGATCTCACGCATGGCGTTCAGATCGACAGGTTCTGCACGCAATGCTAGCGCGCAACGCGAGCCATCTCGCGCAGAGGCTCGCCGACGCCAATTATCCTGGCAGAACCATTAATCGGCCCCAGCTTCGCTAACGACTACCCTCCAAGGGAGCATGTTCGGCCCTTGAACTTACGTTCACTGAGAAGTCGCGTGGGCGCTAATCGAATATTGCGCCCTTTGCCCCTTCAAATTCCCGCGAGAGGCGTGCAATCGCGTCGCAAACTTCCTCCGCCGTCCAGCCGACGGATTCTGCACAGATGCCGAGGGAACAACCGCTGGCGTTGCCGGTTTGGAAGAATTCGACAGGGAGATTCGACCATGGCAGAGGATCAGTGGGAACGTGAAGAGCGTTACGGCAACGACAGTGAGAAAACAGAGGTAAAGCAACCCGCACCCTGGAATGAAACAGTTGTCATTCGCTCAGCGCGCGCGGACAATGATGTCCTGGTTGGATCAGCGAGCCAAGCGGCATCGCTCTTGCAGGACAACTGGCCAGGACCCAAGACCAGTCCAGCCTATCAGGCAGCCGTGACCGCGTGCCAGCAGGCTATGAATGGGCACGCACCGGGCTATATCGCAAGGTAGGCCTTCGTCGAAGCGGCGCGCGAGGCAGCACTTCTGCGCTGAGCATCGGTCCGCCGTGTTCGCTCGCGACAGGCGCGTTCCTCAGTTTGTTGGGTCGCCTATCGTAAATACGTAGCGATTGCGGATGAATGTGTTGAAAAACCTGCCTTTTCCAAATGCCAACCGAAAGCTTTCGAAAGTCTCAGGCGGCACTTCGCGGTAATCATAGCGCCTGCCAGAGGGCCGGAGCCAAACAGAGAGGATCCTCGATTGGGGGTCGTATTCGAGTTTATGAATGAGCGTAGAGGGCAATGTTGTCTGTCGCCTCCAGTTCATGCGCTTCGAAACAACTCACTCTCGTTGCTTAAGTTCCCCCCGGGCGGCGTGGCCGTCGTAAGGACCCGAATGGTTGGGATCAAGACAGCCATTCCCCTTCTGACGGATCAGCGGCGACCGTGAGGACAGGATGGCAGCAGGCCGCCCTTTCTCTTCTCACCGTATTGCCAAATCCTATCGCCTCGGTGCGGTGGCACAGGTTGAAGCTCGCTGGAAAGGTTCATTCTGACTTCCAGAACTTTATCGCCAAAATTCCAGTCGATAGCGATGACGCCCTCGGATCCCGAATACACGATCACGCTTTTCGGCGCGCCGATCAGTGGAACGATGTACTTGAAACGGATCCCGATCAGTTCTCGCAGACGGTCGCGGATGGTTTCGGGCCTTCCCGATTTCGTTTCAAGGGGTTGAATCGATGCCGGTCTTGTTGAACCATTGGGAATGATTTTCTGCATGATTTGAGAGTTTGAAATGCGATCCGATGACAATTCCGATATGTCGAGTGGTAGCCCAGCGCCGTCCATGAACGATTTTCCCACAGGACACGATGCTGCAGCGCTATTGACAGCGATTGTCGAGTCTTCAGAAGACGCAATCATTAGCAAGAGCCTCCAGGGCGTGATCACCAGTTGGAACCACGGAGCGCAACGGCTTTTCGGCTATCGCGCCGACGAGGTTATTGGCAAACCTGTCACGATCCTTATTCCCCCAGATAGGCTGGATGAAGAGCTGATAATTCTGGCCCGTCTGCAGGCCGGGAACGTGTCGACCATTTCGAAACCGTCAGACGTCACAAGGACGGCACGTTGCGCGACATATCACTGACAGTTTCACCTATCCGCAATTCGCAAGGCATAATCGTCGGTGCCTCCAAGGTCGCACGTGACATCACAGAGCGAAAACGCAATGCCGAGCGGCAATTGCTGCTGCTGCGCGAAATGCACCACCGAGTGAAAACCTGTTTGCCCTGGCAGGTGGACTGGTCACTCTGGCAGCATGCAGAAACGCCCTCAGCACTTGCGCAATCTCTAAGGGCGCGACTGGGCGCGCTGGCCAGAGCGCACGAGATAACGCTGCCGAACCTCCATGTTGAGGGTGTGCCTGCCCAAAACACCACGACGCTCTTTCGCCTCGTGCAAACCTTGATGGCGCCTTACCAGGAGGATGCCAGTCAAAGAGGTGTTGTGTCAGGCGTCGATATCGACATTGGTGCTGGGAGTTTGACAAGCCTTTCCCTACTTCTGCACGAGTTCATGACCAACGCCGTTAAATATGGCGCGCTCTCTACAGACAAAGGTCAAATCACTGTTGAAAGCGAGCTTACGTCCGGCTTTTTGCATCTGACGTGGCGCGAGATTGGCGGGCCGCCCGTGTCGCCGCCGGATGTCGAACTCGGGTTCGGGACGCGCTTGGAAACGGTGCTGAAGGCCAATCTTGGGTGCCAGATCCTGCGCGAATGGCGGCCCGAAGGTGTCGCGATCCGAGCGGTGTTCCCCGTCGTCGAGATCGACGGCGCAAAGACGATCTGAGAACCTCTTTCGTGGAGTTTGTGGATTCCTCCCCAAACGACGTCACCGATTTCGCGGGAGAGAGACCCGCTAGCCATCCTGGCTGGAAGGGGAGCCTCTTTTCCGAGTGTGTCGGCAACATATGCCCCGCGATCGCCCATACCGCATGCTCAACCCCTCTTGACGAACGGAATATGCCCATTTGCCGCTCCAACGGTTTCATGCCCGTGCGGTGCTGATCGGCCATGCCTTTTATTGGGACCGCTCCTGCAGAAACCAAACCAGGACTCGCGGGGCGCCCGATCGAAACAAGGACAACCAATGTTGCCGGAGCGACAGCGCTTACTTCACCGGGTTCTCCCCGGGGCGGCGGCTTCGGAGAGACACCTGTTTCTCGGCCTCATTTGCAAGCTGTTGGCTGAGTGCTTTGGCTTGTTCGGCAGTAAGGCTGAACTGAAACGCCGAGACGCTTTCAAGATCATGACCGACGCCGAACTCCAAACGAAGAAAAACGTTCGTGTCTTCGTTCAACGGCGTCGCAGTTTTCCAATCAAGGACGGGAGACACCTTCACTTGTCCCGAACCGTCTCTGTTCCAACCATTCATCGCACCAGCCCTCAGTCTAGCGACGCCAATTGGACTGTAATTACTTCAAGATGTCGAGAATGGAGCCGTAGCGGCTTCGTTCTCGGTCACCGATGACGTCTAGCGTTGGGAACTGATGGGTATCGGTGCGCTCGGTGTCACCGGCATTGCGGCGATGGCGCTTGGTGTCAGTTTAGCAGAAGCAATCCGGCGCATCGTATTCGCCGCCTTGGCAAGTCCTGAAAACAAGCGCACGCCCCATCGTGATGGCGCGCGCAACTAAAAGGATGACCTCCGATGGCGGAGGTCATCCTTGCACACGATCCCGACGGATCATCATCTGGATCGCTTGCGCGTGCACTAATATAACAGCAAAAGCCGAAAATTGTTCCCACAGCCCTTTGCGAGGGGCGCTCTGCGATCAGAGATACTCCGCCATTTGCTTCAGCGCCTACCTAGATTGCTGCTGATGTAGCTTTGCTGCATTCGCAGAGGTTTGGCCGCTGTCGTCCAAATCGACCGCCTCGCCGAGAGGTGTAGCTGCGATTGTCTTGATCTGTCGAGCGAGAGCCGCAAGCTTTTTTGCAAGGTACTGTAATTCGATCGGCGAAGCCGCGCCCTCGCGGGTGTCGTTGACGCTAGGTCCGTGCACGGTGTCGTCCTCTCTCCCAAAATCGGAATATAAAGCTACTTCGCAAAACGCGTTCTTATCGCGGTAACACAGCCAGTGGTTTGATTTTACAAAGGTGGCTGTCGCGTTGGCTATCCATCGATCGCCTCGTGTGGGTGGAAGGCTGTCGTTTGCAATTGCGCGGTGTTTGGTTTGCCGCGCACTGTAACAGACCTTACCCCAAGCCGAGCAAAAGCGCGTCCATGATGTACCTGAACGTTTCAGCCGTCGGGCGGACCAGAATGGCTTCGAGGCTAGCGAACCGACCATCAATGATCCGTCCTCGCCTGCTTGAAATGCCGCCTCCGGGCGCCTTCCCAGTCGTAGGTCATCATGGCCTCTCTCGGGCGCGCACGATCGCCGCCACTCTTTGCCCTTCGCTCAGTGATGCTCCGACCGCTATCGTTCCTACGGGGCATACGACAACACGTACCAGCCATTTGTCGGTCCCCGCGAGCAATGCTGGTCACCCTACAATTGACGCCGTCGCGAAAAGCTGATGCCTTGCCGACTGCGTGTTCAATGCGGCAGTCGGTAAACACTAAGGGGTGACCCGATACATGAACGACAGAGCGACAATCACCGGCAACCTTCGAGCGCTCGGCGTTCAGTCCGGCGATCTACTCATGGTGCACGCGTCTCTGAAGGCTATCGGCGCCGTGGAGGGTGGCCCCCGTGCCATCGTCGCATCGCTCCTTGAGGCCGTCGGGCCGAACGGCACCTTAATGGGCTTTGCCTCATGGGATCGATCCCCCTATGACGAGACGCTCAACGGCGCCCGGTTGAGCGAGGAGCGACGCCGGAGGTGGCCGCCGTTCCACCCGGAGACGGCGGGAACATACCGCGGCTTTGGCGTCCTCAACCAATACCTCGTCGAGACGCCGGATGCTCTGCGCAGTGCGCACCCGGATGCATCCATGGTCGCGCTTGGATCGCTTGCAAGAGAGATGATCGAGCCGCATCTTCTTGGACGGGCATTCGGCCAAGGGTCTCCATTGGAGCGCTGTGTCCGGCGGGGCGGAAAGGTGCTGTTGCTCGGTGCTCCCCTGGATGCCGTCACCGTCCTGCACTATGCTGAGGCAATCGCCGAAATTCCAGAAAAGCGCCGCGTGACCTACGAGATGCCGCTTCTCGGCCCGCAAGGCCAAACCATCTGGGCGCATGCGGAAGACTTCGATTCGAACGGCATCCTGGATTGCTTTGCGATCGATGGAGAGCCCGATGCCGTCGAAACGATCGCAGATGCGTATGTCCTCTTGGGCCGGCATCGCGAAGGCCCGGTGGCGAGCGCGCAAAGCTACCTATTCGATGCCGAGGATATAGTCGCATTTGGCATCGAGTATCTCGAGCGGAATTTTGGTGCGGCGGGACGTACCTGATGCTGAAATTCGCCAATGGCGACTGACCCAGATCGAACGTTGCATGTCCGCGAAGTATATGATGCCGGCCGGCGTCCTCTTCCCCGACTGTGGCGTTCATTCGCCTGACGTTCTTGCCGACAAGGTATTTGCCGAAACGATAGCTATGCCTGGACACGTGTCACCGGCATAACCTCGCTGAAATTTCGGAGATTGCATTTTACTGCGGGAAACATCGGGGTCACTGGTTCAAGTCTCATCAAGGCGAGGGATAGGAGACATCCGTGCTGCCGGCTTCCGGTCGTCGAGTGATCTGAACGCCCGAGGAGCGTCAGGAGCGGATACTTGGCCAGTGCGACCCGAGCGTCTCAATTGGGCCGGAGAACGAACCCGCTGCGCGGGAGGGCGTCTGCGGTTGAGGTAGAGGGCACAGGCTGAAGGTTGCGCCTGGATTGAACGTCGTCCGGCAAGGGCGGAGCATGACGAGCTTCTTCAACAAGGGAGCCTGA
>NZ_MOAI01000042.1:0-46835 GCF_001976035.1 Ensifer sp. 1H6
GACGGCCCTGTCCAGCGGAAGGAAGAACATTGAGCCGATCGGCAAAAAGCCGGTCAGAACGAAACCGAACCCAAGGAAAAGCCGCCAGTTCAAGGCGTTTTGCCCCTTGTGTTCTTTCATTGGAGAAAGCCATGATCCGTATCGACGACAGGCTCTATGATCGCGCCTATTTCGACGAAACATCCGCACGCCTGGCCGGGCAGATCGGCCTGAAGGACCGCGACGACGGACGCTACGCGGTCCGCTTTGCCGAAACCATCGACTGGCTGGCGCTATTCTTCGCCATCCGCAAGGCCGGCGCCAGCGTGTTGCCGATCCATCCGGGCACGCCCTATGCCGCCGCGCGCAAGCTTGCGATCGGCGCGGGCTGCGACCGACTGTTCTACAACAGCCCGACGGCGGAGGTACTGGAACGGTCGCAGAACGCCTTGCCGGTCGGAACGCTTCTCCAGATGAGCTCGGGCACGACAGGTGCACCAAAATGCGTGGCGCGTAGCTGGGAGGATATCGACGCCGAGATCGAAAGCTATATTGGCATCTTCCGCGCGCCGGAGGACATGACCCCGGTCATCGCCTGCCCGACGACCCATTCCTATGGCCTGATCTGCGGCATCCTGGTGGCGCTCAAGCGCGGCCAGACGCCGGTTATCGTCAACACCGCCAATCCGAAATATCTCATGAAGGTTCTTCGCGAGATCGAGCGGCCGCTGCTCTATTCGTCGCCGGCCATCCTGCACACGCTTGCCCGGCTGCTGCCCGAGGGCGAGCAGATCCATGCGACGATGACTTCGGGCACGCTGCTGCCGGATCCCTGGTTTGCGCAGATCAGGGCCAGGAGCCGGCATATGTTCCAGCAATATGGCTGCTCCGAAGCCGGATGCATCGCCATCAATCCGGATGTCACCAACGCCGGCGACATGGGGTTCGTGCTGCCGCATCTTCTGCCGCAAACCGGCAGCAACGCCGAAAATGCCGACGAAATCGTCGTGACCAAGGACGACGGCATTGCCATCCACACCCGCGATCTCGGCTATCGCCGCGATGACGGCATGCTGGTCTTCGTGTCGCGCATGGACGACATGATCAATGTCTCCGGTCTCAACGTCTATCCCCGGGATGTCGAGGACGCGGCAATGGCGATGGCTGAAGTCAGCGACGCCGTAGCCTTCCGCATGGGCGACCGCTTTGCCGGGGAGCGTGTCGCGCTGCTGTTCAGCGCCAGTCAAACCATCGCGCCGCAGGCGATCCGCGAATGGTGCAGCCTGCACCTCGCCAGCCATCAGCTACCGATGGACATCCGCCAGGTCGACACCATCCCGCGCCAGGCCAACGGCAAGATCAGCCGCCGCGAGGTTGCCGCCCGCCACGCCGCCGGCGAGTTCACCAAGTCGATCGCGGGAGCCGCGTCATGACCAGCAACAAAACCCTGGAAGCAATCCACAAAGTCCTCAGCGAACACATGATGCATCCGCATCTCGACGGCTTTGGCCCGGAAGCTCGCCTCAACGAGGACCTCTATCTCGATTCCGTCCTGATCCTGCAGATCTTTCTCAATTTGGAGCTGGAATACGGGCTGAGTGTTCCGGAAGAGGCGATCGCCCGCCAGGATGTCCAGACGGTCGCCGATCTCGCCGCGCTCTATGAGCCGAAGTCGATCGAGACGGTCGTCCCATCGTTTCCATTAACCGGCGGTACGACAGACGAAGGCGTGCATGGCGAGGCCTATTACGACATCAAGGTGCACTGCTTCGTCAGTTGCGTCTGCGACGGGCTGAAGCGAAAGGGCCTGGATCACCGACCGTTCTATTTCGGTGTCTGGGACGCGAAATTTGGGCTCAGCGACCGCTTCCAGCTTCTCTATCATGCACCCGAGATCAGCCAGGAATTCTTCCGCAGCTGGTTTCAGCGGCTATACGGCGTCACCGTTTACGAGTGGTACGACCCTGACATCAGCAAGAGCGAAAATCTCACCGTGATGCTCGACCTCGTCAAACGGCGCGCAGATACCGGCTCCGTCATGGTCATGCTCGACATGTTCCACCTGCCGGAGCGCGAGAACAAGTTCAACCAGAACCCCTTCCCGCACTACCTCATGCTGCAGGAAACCGCCGACCCCGATACGTGGTTCGTGCATGATCCCGACTACCGTTGGGAAGGCGAGATCGCGCGGGACAAGGTGATCCATGCGGTGATGCAGCCGACCGTCGGCGGCGGCTATGTCTTCGACAATGCAGAGGCTCGGCCACCGGCAGCCGAAGACCTCAAGGCCTATTTCGAGGCCTGCTTTATCAGAGACAGCAATCCGCTGGCCGACACCGTTCGCATGATCGTCACGGCTCATATCGACGGACGCGGCGGCATCGACCTCTCCGACCTCACGGACGCCGTGCGCGAACTGCCCGTCATCACCATCCGCAAATACGCCTACGAGCATGGCTTTGCGTTCTTCTGGCGGGCGCTGAAGCTGCCGGCGGCCGAGTTCGAAGGCTGGTGCGAAGAGATCGAGGCGCTCGTCCAGGCGCTGAAGGCGCTGCACTACGATTGCATGAAGCTGAGCCAGACCGGCGACCGCGCCTTGGCCACTCCGGTGTTCGAGCGGCTGGCAGAAGCCGACCGGATCGAGACGAAACTGAAAGGCAAGCTCGCCGAGATCTTCGATCTCTGGTGTGAACAGAACATTGCCGCCGACATTCCCATGCTGGAGAGGCCCATGCTGAAAAGGGTTGCGCGATGAACATATCGCTGTGCACGATCACGTTTCGCCATCATCTGATTTCCCTCGGCGAAATCGCCGCTTGGGCGCAATCCAACGATTTTCAGGGGATCGAGCTCTGGGGTGCGCATGCACGCAACCTGGCGCAGCAGCCCGACCGCAATGCCGATTGGCTCGATACTTTCGGGCTGAATGTGCCGATGATCAGCGACTATCTGCCGCTCGACGGCGATACGGAGACGCTGCGGCACAAGACTGTCGAGCTCTGCAGGCTCGCCCGCCGCTGGAGAACCCGCAAAATCCGTACCTTCGCCGGCAATTGCGGCAGTCTCTCCGTCTCCCACGAAGAGCGGCAGCGCATCGTGGAGCGGCTGAGAGAGATATGCGCGATCACTGCCAGCTACGGCATTCAACTGCTGGCGGAGACACATCCGAAGACGCTGGCCGATACTGCGGCCTCGACATTGCGTCTCATTGCGGAGGTCGACCAACCCGCCTTCGCGATCAATTTCGATACGCTCCACGTCTGGGAGGGCGGCGACGATCCAATCGCCGTGCACCGCCAGATGATACCGCACATCCGCCATTACCATCTGAAGAACATCCGCGACCGGTCGGACCTCTCGGTCTTCGAACCGGCAAACGTCTATGCCGCGGCCGGCCGTCGCGACGGAATGACGCCGTTGTTCGAAGGCACCGTCGACTATGTCGACTTTCTCCTGGAGATCGCGGGCGACGGACAGCACGACGCATCGCTGGAATGGTTCGGCAATGATTGCCTCGATGTGCTGCGTCGCGATCGCAGGCAGGTTCGCGGCGTGATCGAGGGGCGTGAACCCATACGGCGGACAGTCAACTTTTCGTGATCGCGTTTAGCGGCATCATCGACCCTTGCCGACGCAAGCCCATAAAAAAATGGCCCCGGCTGTACATGCCGGGGCCCATTTTTTGTTTTTGTTTTCGTCTTGCAAATGACAAGCAATATAGTTTCGGAGCACCGAAATACTACCTCGTTCGCGGCTTTGCTCATTTTTGACTTGAAGCGGACGAGCTGTGCTCTACCTCGCTACTCTGGCGATCTTGCAGCCGAAAATCAATCAACTTTTATGGGGCTATTTTTCGCCGCGCGACACGGGCGCTTGGGAAACTGCCGCACTGTTTCAACACCCCCAGGGCGGGCAGAAAACATGCCCTTCTCCAAACATAGCGGCGCCGGCAAGGATACGGAAGACACGTACGGCCGCGGCGTGTGCGCCTGACGTACCGCCTTGCCACCAGCCAACGGTCGCATCGATCGCTAAAGAATCTGACAGCGGCGCTGCCATGCAGATGGTCTTCTCTGATGGTCGAAATCACGACCAAGAGGAGACGAAGACGATGAGCCAGAAAACCTGCGCGGCCTGCGACTGCGAACTCGATCAGGACAGCATCAAGGTCAAGCTCGGCGGCAAGACGGTAGAAGTCTGCTGCGAGGAATGCGCTGCCGCCATTGGCGAAGCGGAGACCGCAAGGACGGCTGCGGCGTCGGCCGGAAAGTAAACATGAGGCCGGTCGCCATGGCAGCCGGCCTCCAATTCACAAGCATCAAGGTTGTCTTTTCGCAGCGACCGTCAGTGGCCCTTGAGCGCGGCAATTTCAGCCTGGAGCAACGCCACAGTCTCTTCCAGCGTCTGCACGCGCTGTTCCAGCTCGGACAGGCCTGACGTAGTGAAGGACGGCATGCTCGGCGCGGCGGCGACCGTCAGGTCGACCTCGCCACACAAAAGATGCGCAAACCGGTCTTCGCGCTGGCCGGCGCCGCGGTTGAGCTGCACGGTCAGCGGAGGCCGACGCCCGATCATCAGATCGAGGTTATCCTTGAGATCCTCGACCGACTGGAACCGCGCCATGCGTTCGCTGCGAGACCAGAGCTCGTAGGCTGTCTGCGGGCCGCGCAGCAAAAGCAGGCCGAGCACGACGATTTGCGGCGAGGTCAGCGAAAAGCGGTTGGCGGCCTGATGTTCATAACGCTCGACGCGCGATGCAAAGGCCTGCCGGACCAACCCCTTCTGGGCGAGCGAATTGAGCGCACGATGCACGTCCACCTGTTCCAACGCCATCACCGGGTCGCGCGCCGTCTTCTGGTTGGCGGCGGAGTGGAGGGAGTTGAGTGTCAGCGGATAGACGTCAGGCGTCGTTTCCTTCTTCTCGATCAGGCAGCCAAGAACACGGGCTTCGATCGCATTGAGTTCGGGAAAATCGGTGTCTGGATTGGTGTTCATAAGCTCACTCTTCTCGGCAACGAGTTCAACGGCAGCCCGGGGTTCTCCGACCGGATTGATCTACCCGGATTTTCCGCCCGTCTTTGGCAGAAAGCCCCGAAATCCCCGGCCGGCCGAACGGCACCCCTCGATAGACCGTTGCACGGCCAAGGCCAAGTTGCTTTCCGGTTTCCAAGTCCGAATATCCCCGGCAGCAAGCGACTGAAGGTAACTCGCTCGATCCTAACCGTCGCCTTGATTTTATTTCACCGAGCCCGACGCTGGCCACCCGATCGATCACGATTGCGCCGCAGTTCGCATCGATACGGTGCCGGTCAATTTCAAGCTGATTCCGCCTCCTGCCCTCCCTCGCCTTACGTCGCCAGATGCCCAGCGGTCACCCAATCGGGATCGCCGCCGCGTCGCTTGGCGGCGACCGTCGAAACCATCATCACAGAAGCCTCCCATGTCCCGTGTGAAAAAGAGGGTCGTACTGCATTTTCCGGGCTTTGAGCCCTTCGACGCGGAGGCGCACCGCCGGCGTTACGCCCGTTCAGCGCGGCAGAGCGCCGAGGTATGGGACTTCAAGTCCGATGTCGGGCCCTTGGTGAGCACGGGCGCGGCGACGCATTTCGACGTCGACTGTGCCGGACCGGACTGGCGGACTTCAAGCCGTATCCATGTTTTCGATCACGATGTGCTCGTCGATACCTTGAGCCGCCAGTCATTCACACGCCGGCTGGGCGGCGGATTTGCCAGTGCGCTGAACGTAACGTTCAACGGTGGGCTTTGGGGTTATTTTCGCCATGCCTGGCGCTTTGGCCTATTTTTCCTGTTCCCCTTCCTGCTGGCCGGATTGATGACGGCAGCGGCCCTAGTCGTTGCATTCATTCCCCACTGGCTGAGCCTTTCGAGCTGGAACCTGCTGTGGAGCGTACCGCTGGCCGGTCTCCTGCTGCGACAGGTCATGATGCCGTTGGCCACGAAGTTCCATACGCTGCACCTGTTTGCCGACTGGGAAATGGCCGTGGCCATGGCACGACTGGATCGGCCCGATTTCAACCGTTGGCTCGAAAGCTGTGTGGATGCCGCTTGCGAGGCGTTCAGCGAGGACGCCGACGAGTATCTTATCAGCTCGCACAGCATGGGTTCGAGTGTCGCCGCGCATGTCATCGGCATGCTGATCGAGCGGCGGCCGGATGTTATCGAAGGCAAACGGGTGGTGTTCGTAACACTTGGCGGCGCGATCCTGCAATGCGCGCTGATGGCGCCGGCCCATGCCCTGCGGGCCCGCGTCGGGGCAATTGCCCGCGCCAAGGAAATCTTCTGGTTCGAGGTCCATTGCCTGACGGATGCGATCCATTTCTACAAGACGCGTGTCGTCGCCCTGTCGGGGCATCCTGAGGCAAGGCAGCCGTCCATCGCCTATATCAAGGTCAAGCACATGCTGTCGCCTGACCGCTATAGGCGGATCAGGCGCAACTTCCTGCGCGTTCATCGCCAGTATGTGCTCGGTCCGGACGTGCGCGCACCGTTCGATTTTACCTTGATGACCGCAGGTCCGCTGCCGGCAGCGGCGTTCGCGGGTTTTTCGCAGGCTAACATACCGGCACTTTGACCCGCGACATCCTCGATGTCCTCTAGCGCGGCCCAGGCAGCCGCGCTTCTTTCCGGTCTTATGGAGCAACGCCCCCAACCGCGACTTCCGGTGCAAAGCGGTCGTTTCCAGCGGATGTCCGCTGGAATATCACACCGCTGATTTCGGCCGACCGGGAGAATGAGGGCAGTCAATCGAACAACCCTCGTCTCGACATGTTCGACTAGTTCCCCGGCTTGTTCTTGATCGCCGCATCGATCTGTTTCTTCACTGCATCCAGGTTGAAGGAGGCCGGATCCTGCATTGGCGGATAGTCAATCGCGGTGAGCGCAAGTTTGCCGACTTCCTGCTGAACACTGACGAAACGCCAGAACTCGCGAGCATAGAAGTCGTTCATGTAGCCCCCACCGAGGTCATTGAGGCTTTGACTGCCAATCGACGGCGTCCGCTCGAATGGGTCCTGACGGATATTGACCATGGTGGGCATGTCCGTTGTTACCTTCGCACCGGGCCAACCCTGAGGCTGCTGGAAGAACTGATACTTGAAGTCATCGATGCGAACTGCCCCCAGAGAAGGGCCGCCGAAGTAGAAGAATTCATGCCGTGCGGATGGTCCTTTGCCCGTCAACAGGTCGAGTTGGTTGTAGCCATCAAGGTGGTTCTTGTAGGTCTTGTCGCCCAGCTTCGCGCCCTTGAGCAACTGGTCAGTAATCTCGCTGTTGCCCGCCGCCGCGACCAGCGTTGGGAACCAATCCAAGGCAGAAAATATGCCGTTCTCGACCGTTCCCGCCTTAACCTTGCCCGGCCAACGGATAATGGCCGCGCGCGGAACCCGCCCTCCATTACCGTACCCTTGGTGCCCTTGAACGGGGTCATGCCACCGTCGGGCCAGGTAAACACCTCCGCGCCGTTGTCGGTCGTGAAAATGACGATGGTGTTGTCGGTCTCACCCGCATCTTGCACGCATTTCAGGAGAGCGCCGACGCTGTCATCGAGCTGCGCCATGCCAGCTTCTTCGAGGCCATAGTTGGTGTCGCTGTTCATCAGCGCTTGGTATTTTGGCGACAGGAAAGTCCAGACGTGCATTCGCGTCGTATTGTGCCAGACAAAGAACGGTTTGCCGTCTGTCTTTGCCTTGTCCATGAAATCGCACGACGACTTGACCAGGACTTCATCGAAGGAGCCCATGTCGTATTTGGCCTTGGGCATGATGTCATGCATGTTCGGAACGTTGGACATGTCAGGGTACGGCGCTAGGGGACCCTCGTCCACGATCCTCTGCTTGCCGATCTTGCCCCAACGCGGCTGTTCGGATGTGTCGTCCGTATCGGTAGCAAAGGTGTGGACCAGATTGCGCGGCCCGACCTTGTCTCGGTACGACTGTTCGTTCGGAAACGAATACCAATAGGGGTCTGACATCGCGTCGAGGTGATAGAGGTAACCGAAGAACTCGTCGAACCCATGCAGTGTCGGCAGAAACTTGTTCAGATCGCCGAGATGGTTCTTGCCGAACTGGCCGGTGGCGTATCCCTCCGTCTTCAGCGCGGCGGCTATGGTTGCCGCCTTGTCAGGCATTCCTACGTCTGCGCCCGCCTGGCCAACCGTCGTCAGGCCCGTTCGGAGCGGGATTTCACCGGTAATGAAACTCGCCCGTCCAGCAGTGCAACTTGCCTCGGCATAATAGTCCGTAAACATCATGCCCTCTGCCGCCAGCTTGTCGAGGCTGGGCGTCTTCCCGGACATTATTCCCCGGTGATAGGCACCGATATTGAACCAGCCGACATCATCTCCCATGATGACAAGAATGTTGGGTTTTGGCTGCGGCTGCTGCGCAACTGATGGCGCAGCCAGCGCGGTCGCGAATACGGAAGCCAGCAAACCAAAATAAAGGTTTCTCATGCCACTCATAATTCATTCCCTCCGTTTAACTTGGCCTACTGCGTGTTTTCTTAAATCCTATTCGATCTATGGATAAAAACATGCAGCAATTCAAAGCGTTACAGCGACCTTTGCGTGTCTAATACGACGCGCGGCGCTGTAGTGGGGGATGCCCTTCTCACAGCATAGGGGTGCTCCTCCTCATTTATTCGGGACGATGAGCTTGTGAAATTGCGCGGCATAGCGCCGTCTCAGCGGAAAATGTTGGGTAGGGTGAATGCTGCTCTGAAAATTCGCCATAGGGCGGCGACAGACATACCGGCCATCGAAGCGTCAACAGCTAGTCACGCTTTACTAACTGCCGCAGGGTGGCAGTCGTCTTGGGCACGAATATCGCACATCTTCATTTCCTCCGCCAGTTTTGAAACCGCAACGCGAAGCGAGCGTTTACTGCCGGCGCAAAGTTGCCAATCTCACCCATCCGTCGCGCGAAAATAGAGGACCGGTACCGAACGACGCCAACGCTCGGGAAACCTCGCGATCTCGAACCAATGCCTATGCAGAGTTGATCCCACGGACATGGGGAAGTATTTATCGTGTCGACAAAAGGATTCTAAAGATGACCGATACCGATTCCAACCCCACACTCGAACGCAAGCGCGGCTCCGGCGTAAAGATGGTCTACGACCTTCTGCGTGACGAAATCCTCGATCTGGTCCTGCCGCCGGGCAGCCCGATCGACGAGGTCCAACTCGCCGAACGCTTCAAGATGTCGCGCACGCCGATCCGCGAAGCGCTGGTGCGGCTGGCCGGCGAGGGCCTGATCGATACGCTGCCGAACCGGTCGACGATGGTTTCAAGCATCGATTTCCTCAACATGCACACGTTCTTCGATGCGCTCGTGCTGATGTACCGCGTCACCACCCGGCTCGCGGCGCAGCATCATCGCCCGGAGGATCTGCAGATCATCCGCGCCCGGCAGGCTGAATTCGCAGCCGCGGTGCAGGCCCAGGATGCGCTGGCGATGATCGCCACCAACGCCGCCTTTCATTCGGCCATCGCCGAGGCCGGCCGCAACGCCTATTTCAGCGGCCTCTTCAACCGGCTCCTCGACGAAGGCCGGCGGATGCTGCGGCTCTATTACCAGTCCTATGGTGACCAGCTGCCGCAACGCTTCGTCGACGAGCACGAGGACATGATCACCGTGATCGCCGCCCGCAACGTCGAAGCGGCCGACCAGCTGGCCAAGGTGCATGCCGAGCAGATCGTCACTCAGATCAAGCGGCTTTTCACCCGCGACGAGCGGTTGGATATCGCGCTGTAATCTTCTGTCGATTTCTTGTCGACAAATAAAATACAACAGGATATTGTCACCGTCGAAGGCTGAGATCGGCGTCGGTGATGACGTTGGCCTCAGCCCATTCGACAGACCAATTGAGGAGTTTGAGATGAAGGCCAAGATTTTCTCCGGCGTCATTCCTGCGCTGATGACCCCGTGCAACGACGACCGCAGCCCCAACTTCGATGCGCTGGTGCGCAAAGGCAAGGAACTGATCGCCCAGGGCATGTCCGCAGTCGTCTACTGCGGTTCGATGGGTGACTGGCCGCTTTTGACCGACGCGCAGCGCATGGAAGGCGTGGAGCGCCTGGTCAAGGCCGGCATTCCGGTTATCGTCGGCACCGGCGCGGTCAATACCGCTTCTGCCGTCGCCCATGCGGCCCACGCCCAGAAGGTCGGCGCCCAGGGCCTGATGGTTATCCCCCGCGTGCTTTCGCGCGGCTCGGTCGTTGCCGCCCAGAAGAACCACTTCAAGGCCATCCTCTCGGCTGCCCCGGACCTGCCGGCGGTGATTTACAACAGCCCCTACTACGGCTTTGCCACCCGCGCCGACCTGTTCTTCGCGCTGCGCGCCGAACATCCGAACCTCGTCGGCTTCAAGGAATTCGGCGGCGCCGCGACATGCGCTATGCGGCCGAGAACATCACCAGCCGTGACGATGGCGTCTCGCTGATGATCGGCGTCGACACGGCTGTGTTCCACGGCTTCGTCAACTGCGGCGCAACCGGCGCCATCACTGGCATCGGCTGCGTGCTGCCGAAGGAAGTCATCCACATGTGCAACCTGTCGCGGGCAGCCGCCGAAGGCGACGTCGATGCACGCCTGCGCGCGCTGGAACTGGAACAGGCGCTCGCCGTGCTTTCCTCCTTCGACGAAGGCCCGGATCTGGTTCTCTACTTCAAGCACATGATGGTGCTGAAGGGTGACAAGGAATACACGCTGCACTTCAACGAGACCGACGCCCTGTCGGAAAGCCAGCGCGGCTATGTCGAAGCGCAGTTCAAGCTGTTCAACAGCTGGTATGCCGCGTGGAGCAAGCTCCCGGGCGCAGTGCAGACATACAAGGGCTGATCATCGGTTGACCGCGCGTTAGCAAGAAGGCCCTCCCGTCGGGAGGGTCCTTAGCTGACGTGTGGAATTTTAGGTGACGTTTCTGCTGAACCCCCTACACCGCAAGGACTTAGGGGGTTCTTTTTGTTTAAAAATCTGAAGGAAGCGAGAACCAGCGTCTGTTCGTCCTTAAGGTTCGCGCCCCAGCAACGTCTGATTTCGAATGATCGACGTTAGCTGCGCGGCGCAGATCTTCAGGGGAGCCACGGACTGGGATGCTTTCGCCATCGCCATCGCACCGGAATAGGTTGCTACGACCAGGGTTGCCATGGCCTCAGAATCGAAATCGTGAACGGGGGCCGCCCGGAGGTCGCCCCTTAGCTTGTCGGCGATGGCTGACCTCCAACGCATGAAGATCGCCTCGATCGCGGCCTGGAAATCTTCGTCCTCGCGCGACAGTTCAAGAGCGAGATTGTTCAACGGACAGCCCGACACTGCCCCTTTCCGCTCCAGTTCGGAAATGATGGCTGCGAACACCGCTTGGATACCGTCGGCCGTCGTCGTCGCAAGATTGACTGGCGTGATCCAGGTCAACTCGACGGCTTCCGCCACCCGATCCTGAATAACGGCGAGGCCAAGGGCCTTCTTGGTGGGGAAATGATGGGCGAGCGCTCCACCCGTGACGCCCGCCTCGCGCTTCAAGTCGTGGAGGGCACTGGAATGGTAGCCGCGGGTCGAGAATGCAGCGTAGGCAGCATCCACAAGCCGCTGCCTTAGTCCTTCGGGATCGTTCATGCGTCTATGCGACGAGGTAGGTCGTTCCGACATGGGTCCTTCCTTTCCTCCTGGTTATAACAGGTTGACAAAACAGGACAACTGTCCTGTATTACAAAACAGGACGATTGTCCTGTTCCGAGGAAAGGTGGCCATGACTGTATTCACAATGAGCGAACCACTGACGGCTACGGACGATCCGACCAACGCGATCGTTGAACTGCGGCGGTATCGGCTTCGGCCGAACACCAGGGAGACGCTGATCGACCTGTTCGATCGCGAGTTCATCGAACCCCAGGAAGCGCAGGGAATGAGCGTGATGGGACAATTCCGCGACCTTGATGATCCCGACAGCTTTGTATGGCTGCGAGGCTTTCGCGACATGCCGTCCCGCGCAGCGGCATTGAACTCGTTCTATACGGGCCCGGTGTGGGCAGCTCACCGCGAGCAGGCGAACGGAACGATGATCAATTCGGACAACGTTCTGCTCCTGCGGCCCGCATCGCCCGATACCGGCTTTGCGCGGTCGGGCGTCACGCGCGCCGCCTCTGGCGCGGCGGATGTACGGCGCGGTCTTGTGGTTGCGACGATCTGTTATCTCGCACCACGCACGGACGACGCGTTTGCCGTGTTCTTTGAAGCCGTTGTCAGGCCATATCTGGAGCAAACCTCGGCTACGGTGTTGGCAGCATTGGTCACCGAGCAGAGCCCGAACACTTTCCCCAGGCTGCCTGTGCGCGAAGGGGAGACCGTCTTCGTCTGGTTCTCCGCTTTCCCCAGTCTGGCTGCCTACGAGACGCATCTTGCCGAACTTGCGCACTCCGAGACCTGGATCACGGAGGTCGTTTCGGAGATGGAGCGGCGAACGTGGCGGCAGAACGAGGTGTTGCGGCTGACGCCGACGGCACGATCCCTGCTGCCGTGACGCATTGCGTTGGGGGCGCATCTTCTCGGTGATCTCGCGGCCTTTGTTACCGGATGCCCGTTCAATGAACCCGTTACCGGCAGATTCTGAAAATGTGGAACCAGGGCAACCTGGTTCCACATTTTGGGAAAGGCTAGGCTCTCCGGGATGACCTTTCGTTTTACTGAGTGCCAGAAGCGGGCTGAGTGCCCCCGGCTGGATTTTACGCCACGGCATCGAGCCCAAGTGTGTGCAGGCGCTCGAGTTGCTCCATCTCGGCGGCCGTCAGGGTGATGCCATCGACCTCAGACTTTGCGCGGGCGGCGAAGCGGCGCTGAGACGGCAGGCGCGCGCCCTGGCCGAGAATGGCGTCAAACAGGACCTCGGCGCGGTCGAACGGATTGCCGGGACGCCCGGCGGCAAATGCCTCCGGCGAGAAGGCGATGATCAGTTCGCCATGGAACGGCGCCAATGTGGTGGTGCCGAGATAGTCGAGCACTTCCGGGCTAGTCAGGTCGCCGATCATGATGCCGGCCAGGAGTTCGATCATCGTGCCGATGGCCGAACCCTTATGGCCACCGAACGGCAGCATGGCGCCAGCAAGTGCGGCATCCGGATCGGTCGTCGGATTGCCCGACGCGTCGATCGCCCAGCCCTCCGGCAGCGGCTTGCCGGCACGGCGGTGCAGCTCGATCTCGCCGCGTGCGGCAACGGAGGTCGCAAAGTCGAAGACATAGGGCGGACGGCCTTCGCGCGGCCAGGCGAAGGCAAACGGGTTGGTGCCGAGCAACGGCTTGTTGCCGCCGGTCGGCGCGACCGTCGCATAGCTCGGGCACATGACGAGCCCGGCAAGGCCCATATCCGTCAGTCCTTCCGCCTCGGGCCAGAGCGCCGAGAAATGGGTGCAGTCATTGATGACGAGGGCGGCAAGCCCCAGGGTTCGGGCACGCTCGGCCAGAACAGGCAGGCCAAGCTCGAAGGCCGGATTGGCAAAACCACCCATGGCATTGACCTTGACGATCGCCGAGCCTTCCTGCGGTAGAAGCTCGGGAGTGGCGTCCGGCTTTACCTTACCGGCCTTGACGGTGCGCAGCGCGCCTTCGATACGGTAGATGCCATGCGACTTGCAGGCGTCGCGTTCGCCTGCCACGATCACCCGCGCAAGGGCGCCGGCCTGGACGGCATTGAGCCCGGCCTTGCGGAAGATCGCCTCGACCCGCTCCTGAACTGCGGCGATTGTCAGGGTGGTGGTCTCACTCATCTTGTACCTTTCTGACTGCGTATGACCCTGTTGTGGGCGGTTGAAGTTATGCATACATAGAGTATACAAAGAACCGCCGAGTGCAATTCGGCTGTCAGCTATTCATGCCGAAAGACACCGGTGTTCTCAAGAAAGGATCCGCAGATGGTCTTCACCCCCAAAGGAAAACATCTCGTCGCCGGCGAGTGGCTCGACGGCGCAGGCACCTTCGCCTCGACACCGGCACACGGCCCGGCGCATGACTTCGCGGTCGGCACGGTCGAACTGGTGAACCGCGCCTGCGAGGCGGCGGAAGAAGCGTTCTGGACCTACGGCTATTCGTCGCGGGCCGAACGCGCAGCGTTCCTGCGCGCCATCGCCGACGAGATCGAGGCACGGGCCGAAGCCATTACCGCGATTGGCAGCCAGGAAACCGGCCTGCCGGAAGCGCGGCTGCAGGGCGAACGCGGCCGCACCACCGGTCAGCTGAGACTGTTGCGACCATATCGAGGCGGGCGACTACCTCGACCGACGTGTCGATGCGCCCCTCCCCGAGCGCCAGCCGGCGCCCCGTCCGGAAATCCGGCTGATCCAGCGGCCGATCGGCCCGGTCGCCGTTTTTGGCGCCTCCAACTTCCCGCTCGCCTTTTCCACCGCAGGCGGCGATACCGCAGCGGCGCTGGCTGCCGGTTGCCCGGTGGTGGTCAAGGGTCATTCGGCCCATCCCGGCACCGGCGAGATCGTCGCTGAGGCCGTCGAAGCCGCCATCCGCAAGTGCGGCGTTCACCCGGGAGTCTTTTCGCTGATCCAAGGCGGCAGCCGCGACGTCGGCCACGCGCTCGTCAAGCATCCGCTGATCAAGGCCGTCGGCTTCACCGGCTCGCTCGCCGGCGGACGCGCGCTCTTCGATCTGTGCGCCGCCCGCCCCGAACCAATCCCGTTCTTCGGCGAGCTCGGCTCGGTCAACCCGATGTTCCTGCTGCCGGAAGCCTTGAAGGCACGTGCCGAGGCGCTTGGACAGGGCTGGGCCGGTTCGCTGACCATGGGTGCCGGCCAGTTCTGCACCAATCCCGGCATCGCGGTGGTGATCGAAGGATCCGATGCTGACCGCTTCACGGCCGCTGCCGTCGATGCGCTCGCAAAGGTGGCGCCGCAGACCATGCTGACCGATGGCATCGCCAAGGCCTACCGCGACGGCCAGGAGCGTTTCACCACCCGCAACAGCGTCAAGCCGCTGCTCGAGACCAGCTCGTCGGACCGCGCCGCGTCGCCCAACCTGTTCGAGACGACCGGCAGCCAGTTTCTGGCCGACCATGCGCTCGGCGAGGAAGTCTTCGGCCCGCTCGGCCTCGTCGTCCGGGTAAATTCGGAAGCCGAGATGGAACAGCTCGCGCGCGGTCTCCAGGGACAGCTGACGGTCACCGTGCACATGGATGCCGGCGACATCGAGCCGGCCCGTCGCCTGCGCCCCATCCTTGAGCGCAAGGCGGGCCGCCTGCTCGTCAACGGTTTCCCGACCGGTGTCGAGGTCGTCGATTCCATGGTGCATGGCGGGCCGTATCCGGCCTCGACGAACTTTGGCGCGACCAGCGTCGGCACCATGTCGATCCGCCGCTTCCTGCGTCCGGTCTCCTACCAGAACCTGCCGGAAGCCCTGCTGCCGGAAGATTTCCTGAACTGATCCGCGACCGATCGCTGCGCAGGGACCCCATTTTGCGAAACAAATGGGATCCCTGCGGGCCAATGACGTCACGATCATATACTTTTTGTATACTGTTTGTATTTTTAAGTTGATTTACGCTCTCCAACGCGGAATATTGCGCTCGCCGTCAAACGGCGCACCAATTCAGGGAGAGAGAAAAATGAAGACCTCGGTCCTAGCCTTCGGCCTCGTTGCCGCCACTGCTCTGACCAGCCCGGCCCACGCCGACAAGCTGGATGACATCATCGGCTCGGGTACGCTGCGTTGCGCAGTGGTTCTCGACTTCCCGCCGATGGGTTCTCGCGACGAGAACAACAATCCGGTCGGCTTCGACGTCGACTACTGCAACGACCTTGCCAAGGCGCTGGGCGTCACGGCCGAGATCGTCGAAACTCCCTTCCCCGAGCGCATTCCCGCGCTGATGTCCGGCCGCGTTGACGTCGGCGTCGCCTCGACCTCCGATACGCTCGAGCGTGCCAAGACCGTCGGCATGACCGTTCCCTACTTCGCCTTCGAAATGGCCGTTACCGCCAACGACAAGACCGGCATCAAGTCCTTCGAGGACATGAAGGGCAAGGTCGTCGGCGCCACCGCCGGCACCTTCGAAGCGATCGCGCTGGAAAAGCAGGTCAAGGAATGGGGTGCGGGCGAATTCCGTCCTTACCAGACGCAGGCCGACGTCTTCCTCGCGCTTAGCCAGGGCCAGATCGACGCAACGGTGTCGACCTCGACCGTGGCGCAGGCCAACGTGAAGACCGGCAAGTTCGCCGGTATCTCGGTTGTCGGCAAGGCGCCGTTCGACATCGACTACGTGGCTCTCTTCACCAACCGCGAAGAATACGGCCTCATCAACTACCTCAACCTCTTCATCAACCAGCAGGTCCGCACCGGCCGCTATGCCGAACTCTACGAGAAGTGGGTCGGCGGCGAACTGCCTTCGCTGGCGGTGAACGGCGTCTACCGCTAATCTGTCCGTTTCTCTGGCGGCGCGAGGCAAACGTCTCGCGCCGTTGTACCAACCTGCGCTGATATTGACCGATTGCGTGGGACCGTGTGCGGTCATCCGGCAAGGAGCGGACCTTAGAGCGATGCCTTGGCATCGGTCGAGGATTGCGACACTGCCGGTGGCCGACACACGGCCCACCCGAAGGGCCGGGCGCTTTTGGCCCCCGGACCGCGTCGACAATCCTCACCGGACCGTCTGGTCCGGTTGCGGTTGTCTGCTTGCCGGAAGCTAAAATCGCTCCGGCGCAATCGGCCAATATCAGCGCAGGTTGGTACCACTCATTTTCGAAAAGGTGAGACGGCGATGTTCAATTACTCCTTCCACTGGAACCAGGCGCTGAAAGCATTGCCGCAAATGCTTGACGGCGCGCTGGTCACGCTGCAGATCGCGCTGCTGTCGATGCTCATCGGCGTCATTTGCGCGCTCGCCCTGACCGGGTTCCGCCTGTCCGGCAATCGCATCCTCAGTGGCTTTGCCACCGCCTGGATCGAGATCGCGCGCAACACCCCCGCGCTGTTCCAGATCTACATGGCCCATTTCGGCCTCGGCAATTTCGGCATCCATCTGAGCCCCTACACGGCGCTGCTCGTCGGCATTGCCTTCAACAATGCGGGCTATCTGGCTGAAAACTTCCGCGGCGCCCTGAAAGCGATCCCGGATACGCAGACCCGTGCCGGCCGTTCGCTCGGCATGACGGCGCTGCAGGCCTTCCGCTACATCATCCTGCCGCAGATGCTGCGCGTCGCCTTCCTGCCGACCACCAACCAGATGGTCTGGGCAATCCTGATGACCTCACTCGGCGTCACCGTCGGCATGAACACCGACCTCGCCGGCATCACCCAGGAACTGAACGCCCGGTCCTTCCGCACCTTCGAATTCTTCGCCCTGGCAGCCGTGATCTACTACGTGATCGCCAAGGCCGTGACCCTCGCTGCCCGAGCAATCGCCTCGCGCATGTTCCGTTACTGAGAGAGGTGAGAGATGTTCAATACCGCCCTCACCTGGAGTGATCTCGCCTTCCTTGCACAGGGTGCGGCGATGACGCTCGCCGTCACCGCCGTTTCGGTTACCGCCGGTACGCTGCTCGGCATCCTCTTCGGGGTGATCCGTGTTCAAGCCGGCCCCTACTGGTCGGCGCCGCTGACCTTCGTGCTCGACGTGTTTCGCTCCGTTCCGCTCCTGATCCAGCTCGTGTTGGCCAATGCCTTCCAGTCCATCGCCAAAATGGGCTGGGGGCCGTTCACGACCTCTTGCGTGGTGCTGTCGCTCTACACGGCCGCCTATTGCACCGAGATCGTGCGCGGCGGCATCTCGTCGGTGCCGCCGACCACACGCCGCGCGGCACGCTCGCTGGGCATGACCTGGTGGCAGGACATGCGCTACATCGTGGCGCCGCTTGCCACCCGCGTTTCGCTTCCGTCCTGGATCGGCCTCACGCTCGGCGTCATGAAGGACTCGGCACTCGTGCTCTGGCTCGGTCTGATCGAGCTTCTGCGCGCCTCGCAGATTCTCGTCACCCGCCTGCAGGAACCGCTGTTCATTCTCCTGATCTGTGGTGCAATCTATTTCCTCATCAGCTTCCCCATCGCCCGGCTTGGTGGGTATCTCGAAAAACGGTGGTCCCCCAATGATTGAGATTGAAAACGTTCGCAAATCCTTCGGCCCGTTGGAAGTTCTGAAGGGTATCGACCTCACCGTGAAGAAGGGCGAAGTCCTGACCATCATCGGCGGCTCCGGTTCGGGTAAGTCAACGCTGCTAACCTGCATCAACGGGCTCGAGACCATAGACGGCGGACGAATCGTGGTCGACGGCACCGATGTGCATGCAAAAGCGACGAACCTCAACAAGCTGCGCCGTAAGCTCGGCATCGTCTTCCAGCAGTTCAACGCCTTCCCGCATCTGACCGTGCTCGAAAACGTTATGCTCGCACCGCGCAAGGTGCTGGGTCAGTCGAAAGCCGAGGCCGAGGCCATGGCCGTAAAACAGCTCACTCATGTCGGCCTTGGCGACAAGCTTTCGGTCTATCCCAACCGCATGTCGGGCGGCCAGCAGCAGCGCATGGCGATTGCCCGCGCCCTTGCCATGTCCCCGGCCTACATGCTGTTCGACGAAGTGACCTCGGCGCTCGACCCGCAGCTCGTCGGCGAAGTGCTCGACACGCTGCGCATGCTCGCCTCCGAAGGCATGACGATGATCTGCGTCACCCACGAGATGAAATTCGCCCGCGAAGTGTCCGATCGGGTGGCCTTCTTCCACAAGGGCGTGATGGCCGAGATCGCCCCGCCGGAGGAGCTGTTCGGCGCGCCGAAGGATCCGGAACTGCAGAAGTTCCTGGCAGCGACGCATTGAGCCGATCATGAAGGATGCAGCTCAGCCTGACGTCATCGTCATCGGCGCCGGCGTTGTCGGCCTTTCCGCCGCGATAGCGGCCCAGGCACGGGGGCTTTCGGTCACCGTGCTCGACCGGGAAGGCCCGGCAGCTGGAGCCTCGGCGGGAAACGCCGGGGCCTTCGCCTTCACCGACATCCTGCCGCTCGCCTCGCCCGGCATCCTCAAGAAGGCGCCGAAATGGCTGCTCGACCCGCTCGGGCCGCTGAGCATCCCGCCGGCCTACGCCGCGCAGATCGCGCCGTGGATGTTCCGTTTCTGGCGCGCCTGCTCGCCAAAGCGGGTGGCGCATTCGACGGCCGCCCAGACGGCGATGATGGACCTCTCCAAGGTCGAGTTGGAGCCGTTCCTTGCCGCAACCGGCACCCTGCCGATGCTGCGCAAGGATGGCAATCTTCAGGTCTATGAAAGCGAAGCCGAACTCAAGGCTTCGCTGCCCGGATGGCGGGCGCGTGCGGACCATGGCATCGAATTCCGCCATATGGGCGCAGCCGAGATGGCTGAGATCCAGCCGGGTCTGGCGCCCCGCTTCACCCATGGCACCTTTACGCCGGGCTGGTTTTCCATTGCCGACCCGAAGCTCTATACGCTGGCGCTGGCAGAACACTTCCGCGCCAAGGGCGGGGCGATCGAGCGCGCCGACGTTACGGCCCTGGCGCCAATCGATGGCGGCGTCGAAATTCGGACCACAAGTGGCGCGACGCGGCGGGCGGCACAGGTCGTGCTCGCGGCCGGTGCGTTCTCCCACCGGATTGCCAAATCTCTCGGCGAGAGCATCCCGCTCGAAACCGAGCGCGGCTACAACACCACGCTGCCGGCAGACGCCTTCGACCTGCGCACGCAGGTCACCTTCGGCGGCCATGGCTTCGTCGTCACCCGGCTCTCGACCGGTGTCCGTGTCGGCGGCGCAGTCGAGCTCGGCGGGTTGCAACTGCCGCCGAACTACCGCCGGTCCGAAGCCATGCTGCAGAAGGCACGAACCTTCCTGCCGGGGCTCAAGCCCGAAGGTGGCGTGCAGTGGATGGGCTTCCGCCCGTCGCTGCCCGACAGCCTTCCGGCCATCGGCCGCGCCCGCGCGACATCGCGGGTCGTCTACGCTTTCGGTCACGGCCATCTCGGCCTGACCCAATCGGCGGGCACCGCCCGGCTCGTCGCGGATCTTTTGACCGGCCAGGCTCCGACGATTGACATCGCCCCCTTCTCGCCTCAACGGTTCTGACAGAGGTTTCGACCATGGCCACCTACACCTTCTCCTGTATCGACGGGCACACCTGCGGCAATCCCGTCCGCCTCGTTTCCGGCGGCGGTCCTCGTCTTGAGGGCGCCAACATGCTGGAAAAGCGCGCCCATTTCCTCAGAGAATTCGACTGGATCCGCACCGGCCTGATGTTCGAGCCGCGCGGACATGACATGATGTCCGGCTCGATCCTCTATCCGCCGACACGGCCCGATTGCGATGTCGCCGTGCTGTTCATCGAGACCTCCGGCTGCCTGCCGATGTGCGGCCACGGCACCATCGGCACGATCACCATGGCGATCGAGAACGGACTGATCACGCCGCGCGAGCCCGGCAAGCTGTCGATCGACGCGCCTGCCGGCAAGGTCGACATCAGCTATCGCCAGGAGGGCCGCTTCGTCGAGGAAGTGCGCCTGACCAACGTCCCCGGCTTCCTCTATGCCGAGGGACTGACGGCCGAAGTCGAGGGCCTCGGAGAGATCGTCGTCGACGTCGCCTATGGCGGCAACTTCTACGCCATCGTCGAGCCGCAGAAGAATTTTCGCGATATGGCCGACCACACGGCCGGCGAGCTGATCGGCTGGAGCCCGAAACTGCGCGCCGCCTTGAACGCGAAGTACGAGTTCGTGCATCCCGAGCACCCGGAGATCAAGGGGCTCAGCCACATCCAGTGGACGGGCAAGCCGACGCAAGCCGAGGCGCATGCCCGCAACGCCGTGTTCTACGGCGAGAAGGCCATCGACCGCTCGCCCTGCGGCACCGGCACCTCGGCGCGCATGGCGCAGCTTGCCGCCAAGGGCAAGCTGAAGGTCGGCGACGAATTCGTGCATGAATCGATCATCGGCTCGCTGTTCAAGGGTCGGGTGGAGGCCGCGACCAAGGTCGCCGACCGCGATGCCATCATCCCCTCGATCGCCGGATGGGCGCGCATGACCGGTATCAACACGATCTTCATCGATGATCGCGATCCCTTCGCCCACGGCTTCGTCGTAAAATGAACAATCCGTTCTCCGCTCGCAGTATCCTTGGCGGCACGGCCGAGGGGCCGATCGTTGCCGCACCGGAAGCGCTGAGCTTCTGGGGTGGTGTCGATCCGGCGACCGGAGCGGTGATCGATGTTCACCACCCACTGCACGGGACCTGTCTCACGGGCAGTATCCTGATGATGCCGTCGAGCCGGGGCTCCTGCACCGGCTCGGGCGTGCTGCTCGATCTTGCGCTGACCGGTCGTGCGCCGGCCGCGCTTGTCTTTTCCGAAGCCGAGGACGTGCTAACCCTCGGCGCGCTGATTGCAGCCGAGATGTTCGGCAAGCCGCTGCCCGTCCTGCGCCTTTCGTCCGATGCCTTCGCAGCGCTGGCGGAGGCAAAAACCGCGCGCATCACCGATACGGCGATCGAGGCCGACGGCCTGACGATCGAAATCGCACCGCTTGCGACCGCGGCGCTCGATCTTGATGAAGCGGACCTCGCCATGCTGGATGGCCGCGACGGGGTTGCGGTTGAGGTCGCGATGCGCATCATCTGCGCCATGGCGGCGCAGCAGGGCGCAACACGCCTCGTCAGCGTGACGCAAGGGCATATCGACGGCTGCATCTATGCCAGCCCTGCCAATCTCACCTTCGCCGAAAAAATGGCGGATATGGGCGCGCGGGTCCGGCTGCCGACGACAATGAACGCCATTTCTGTCGACCGCGCCAACTGGCAGGCGCAGGGGGTGCCGGCCTCGTTCGGCGATCCGGCCGCGCGGCTGGCCGACGCCTATGTCCGCATGGGCTGCCGTCCGACCTTCACCTGTTCCCCCTATCTGCTCGACAGCGCGCCTGAGGCCGGAGAGGCAATCGCCTGGGCGGAATCCAACGCCGTCATCTACGCCAATACGGTGCTCGGCGCCCGCACCGCGAAGCATCCGGATTTCCTCGACCTCTGCATCGCGCTGACCGGCCGCGCGCCGCTCTCCGGCGTCTATCTCGACGAACACCGCAAGGCCAGCCGCGTCATCGACGTGGAGTTGCCTGAAGGGGTGGACGACGCTTTCTGGCCGCTCATCGGCTATCTCGCTGGGCGGGCTGCACCCGATTGCATCCCGCTTCTGCGTGGCCTCGCGGCTGCAAAGCCTTCGTCCGACGACCTGAAGGCGCTGTGCGCTGCCTTCGGCACCACATCGGCAGCGCCGATGTTGCACATTGAAGGTGTCACGCCGGAGGCGGAAGGTGCTGCGTCAAGCGAAGCTGGCACTGTTGCAATCACCCGCGCCGAGATGGCGGCCGCCTGGACCCTGTTGAACGACGGACCGGAGGATGTGGACCTGGTCGCCATCGGCAGCCCCCACGCCTCGCTGAGTGAATGTCGGGCTCTGGCGGCAGCGCTTGCCGGTCGCAAACGTCACGGGGATGTAGCGGTGATCGTTACGGCCGGCCATCAGGTGATTGCCGCTGCGCGGGCGGAAGGGACACTTGCCGCCCTGGAGGCAAGCGGTGTGCAGGTCCTGCCCGACCTCTGTTGGTGCTCGATCTCTGAACCGGTGTTCCCGACGCGAACCCGCGCGCTGATGACCAATTCCGGCAAATATGCCCATTACGGCCCCGGCCTCTCCGGCCGTGCGGTGCGCCTCGGAAACCTTGCCGATTGCGTGACGGCTGCGCTGACCGGGCGCGTTCAAGCACGGCTGCCGATTTGGCTCTCCCCGGCAGGCCGGTAACGGAACCGCCGACAAGAAGCCGGCAGGTATCGTGATCGGAATGACTTTCCTTGAGGCAACCGCGATGCCTGCGGAGGGCTCTCCTACGCCTACAGATCAGGTGCGCGGTCGACCAGGGTTTGGAACAACACGTTTGCAGCCTCCTGAGGCGTCGAAGCCGCAAACCAGACTGGATCGGTCGTTAGAACGGCGTGCTCCGTCCAAGAGGCAGTGTCGGATGCCTCGCATTCGTAGACGCCGCAGGCGCGGCGCTGCTTTCGATTGAGCGCGATTTCGAGAATGCCCGAAGGTCGCGCGCCCGGCGCATCGAAGATCTGCAGGACGTAACCGCGGAACCCGGTTCTGCCACCGTTGGAATCGATCTCATCGAGAACGGACGGGCAGAGTTCCGCCTGCCCCACCGGAATGGGCCGTGTCCAGAAGGGCCCCTGATCGCCTTGATCTGCGCGCAGCATCGCACTCGCCTCCGTCCCCTCGGGGCAGCGAGCTTAACACTTGATCACCTCGAGTTCAGCCGACCCAGAATAGAATGCGGTCGAACGCTGTGACATGCTGGGTTGCAAAGCGTACCACTTCCGAGTGAGGATCCGGATTGGCGGGTCGTGCTGATCCTGCACCGGCTACTGCGAGCGGTAGAGTACGCGGCAAGCGTCACACGACAGACGCGGGCCCATGCGATCGTTCACCGTGGCGGAGCGCATTTCCAGCAAAAGTGCGAAGCCGTTTTCCGGCAGGAAATGCTTGGAAATAAGGAGATAGAGTGTTTCTGCGGCTCCGTTTGAACCGGAGAGGCTCTGGCAACATGAGGTTGGAAAAATGCACAGATTGCTCAGCGGACTGTCAGTCATTGCATTCGTGGGATTTACGATCGGCATTGGCGCAACGGACCCCGCCGCAGCCGCAAATACACCCAAAGAACGCTCAACGCGCAATGCCGATGTACCGGCGAAAACCGCCACTACTCCAGCAAGAGGCAAGCGTCCCACCGTTGTCGTAAACCACCCTCCTCCGAGGAACGGAGCCTACTACAAGGGCATATTCCGCGAATGATGATGGGGGTACCAAGCACTGCCTAGCGGCAACGATCACGGCGAATATTTGCAGCTTTACAACCCGGGTTACGGCGAAAGCCTCTCTTCGAGATCGTCCAGCGCGACGACTATCGCGGTTAAAGTATCTGCGACCAGGGGGGCTCCTCTCCCTTGGGATTCGATCCAATATCGAACGGCCAACACGATGTTTACACCATACGAGCAAATGCTCGCCGGTACCCCTTCAAACTGAGGGTACTGCTCTCGGTGGCCATGGCTGTATTCTACCACTGCGTGCAGCCACATGGTCGCAGGCGGCCATGCCGACCGGAGCAAGGGCAATTTATCCGGAGCCGGCCTCAGCTTTCGTTTTCAAAGTCCGATTTGATGATCTACCGGAAGTTTCGACCGAGAGGTCCTTGCTCTCAGGCCGGGTCACCACGCCGCAATGCCGAGCATCGCAGTCAAGACATCATCGTGCAAAGCATGGCCAGACGGCCGACAAAAATCCCTTCGTCAACACACGTGCCTGGCCCGGCAGAAGGGTCCGGCCAAAAGGAGGTCTCATGTCTCTCCACCAGGCATTCCTGGATTTCGGTTATGATCCAACCATCGTCGAGGTCGGGCGCACCATTCGGCCCAAGACGACAGGCGCGCCACCGGCTTCAGCAACCGTTAACGCCCAATATCTGCCACCACCGCAGGCGCAGGGCACGGCTCAGCATGTCGGCAGTCCCGGCAGCTGTGCAGCCTGGGCGTCTACCTATGGTCTTGCGACCTACACGGCGGCCGCCGCATCCGGCCAGACGCCGTCGGGCGCGTCGCAACAGGCAAGCCCCGCCAACATCTATATCGAGGTCATGATCAACGATGGTCAGAAGACGTGCAGCGGCTCGAATCTGGCGTCCTACCTCAACATCCTGCAGCAGGGCGGCACGCCCAATTGGGCGACGGCCCCCTACTACCCCAACTGCCCCGAACTTTGGTCCAGCTACGACCCCGACGCCACCGCCGATACCAGCTTCCAGATCCCCGGTTGGGCCATCGTCGAAACATCGGATCTCGACGCGATCAAGGCCATCATCGCTGATGGTGGTGCTCTGTGCTACGGCACGGCCCTCAATTCCGGCTTCATGAGCTATAGCGGCCCTGGGCCATTGACGGGGCCGCTCGACAAGGTGCGGGGCGCCAACGGCAAGCTTGTCGGCCACTGCATGCTGATCATCGGCTACGACGATGCGCAGCAGGCGATCCTCATCCAGAACAGCTTCGGACCGGATTGGGGCTGCCAATGGAACGGCAGCGGCGGTTACATCTGGATGAGCTACGAGCTGTTTCAGTACCTGGCACAGGGCCAGGCCATGTATGTGACGAGCTAAGCCAGAGGAGCGAAGCTTCCCTCACGCACGCTATCCGGACGCGCGCGCGATCATGTGCGGCGGCGTCCGGTGAAAGGCGAAATCGTCGTGTGGTTTATCGCGGCGTGACGTCGAAACCGAACCACTTTTCCGAAAGCGTCTTGATCGTGCCGTCCGCCTTAGCGGCAGCAATCGCCTCGTTGAACAGTGTCTTCAGATCCGGATCCGTCTTGCGCAGGCCGACGGAACTGCCGCGACCGAGAAAGCCGCCCTGGAACCGGGGACCGGTGGTGGTCATGTCCTCATTGCCCGGCTTTTCGGAAGCCGTCGTCAGGTAAGCCATCGAGGCCATTACCAGGTCGACGCGGCCAGCCGCGAGATCGAGATCGTGCTCTTCGGTCGTCTTGTATTCGCGCACCTCGACGACGCCCTTCAGATATTTGTCAACGAAGGCGGCACCGGTCGAGGCGATCTGGACGCCAATCGTCTTGCCTTCGAGCAGCGGCTTCAACTTCTCGATCTCGGCGGTAGCACCTGCCTCGTTCGAAGCGAGCGAAAACACCACGCCCTTTTCAGGCAGTGATGCGAGCGGACCGGATTTCAGCGTGGCGAAGGCCTGGCCGGTCGAACCGTAGGAGTCGCTGAAATCGATAACCTGCTCGCGCTTGGCTGTTGCCGACATCCCGGAAATGATCGCATCGAACTTGCCGGCATTCAGCGCCGGGATCATGCCGTCAAAGTTCTGGACGCTGATCTCGCACTCGACCTTCATATGGGTGCAGAGGTATTTGCTGAGCTCGATCTCGTAGCCGTCAAGCGTGCCGTCGGGCTTGGTGAAATTGTAAGGCTTGAAGCCGCCTTCGGTGGCGATCGTCACATGTGTCCAGGTCTTGTTTTCCGCATGCGCGCCATTGGCGGCGAACATCATCGTCGCGATGCACAGGGCCTTCATTGTCGATTTGGTGTGGTTCATTGGTAGTTCCCCTTTTTTGAGTGGTTAGAGCCGCCGGTTCACGCCTTGATGAACCGACGGAAGCGTTCGGATTTGGCGTTGCCAAATACCTCGTCCGGTCGACCGTCTTCCTCGATCTGACCCTGGTGAAGAAAAATGACCCGGCTGGAGACATCGCGGGCGAACCCCATTTCATGGGTCACGACCAGCATCGTGCGTCCCTCTTCGGCGAGCGCACGCATGACGCGCAGCACCTCGCCGACGAGTTCCGGGTCGAGCGCCGATGTCGGCTCGTCGAACAGCATCACGGCCGGACGCATCGCCAGCGCGCGGGCGATTGCCGCGCGCTGCTGCTGGCCGCCGGACAGGTGCGCCGGATAATGATTGCGCTTGGCCGCGATCCCGACCTTGGCGAGAAGGGCTTCAGCCTCTTCGAGGCACTCGGCGCGAGGGCGCTTCTGCACATGGATCGGCGCCTCGATGACGTTCTCCAGCACCGTCTTGTGCGACCAGAGATTAAAGCTCTGGAACACCATGCCGAGCCGTGAGCGGATGCGATCCACCTGGGCACGATCCCTCGGACGGCTCTTGCCGTTGCCGGCAGCAAGCATCTCGATCGTTTCGCCCGCGACCGTGACCTCGCCACGATCCGGCGTTTCGAGCATATTGATGCAGCGAAGCAGTGTCGATTTTCCCGAACCGGACGAGCCGAGGATGGAGACGACCTCGCCTTCGCGCGCGTCGAGCGAGATGCCTTTCAAGACCTCGATCGGACCGAAGCTCTTGTGGATGTCCCGAACGCTGATGGCGACGGGCGCAATGGACGACGCGGGCGAACTCAATGCGCTTCTCCTTCGATGATGGCGGGCAGCACCGCAACCGGCTGCCTGAGATGCGGGCTCAGCCGGAACTCGACGAGCTGCACCAGGCGGGTGAGCAGGAAGTTGATGGTGAGATAGATGGCGCCGGCGACGACGAACACTTCGATCGCGCGGTAGCTCTCCGAGATGATGCGCGCCGCAACGCCGGTCACTTCCATCAGGGTGATGATCGATGCGAGTGAGGTCGCCTTGACCATCGAAATCATCTCGTTGCCGTAGCCGGGCAGCGCCTGCCTGACGCCGAGCGGCAACGTGATGCGCCGGAAGATCATGAAGCGCGACATGCCGCATGCCCTTGCCGCTTCCACCTGTCCAAAGGGCACGGAAAGCAGGCCGCCGCGGACAATCTCGCTGGCATAGGCAGCGGTGTTGAGCGCCAGCGCCAGGACCGCACACCAGTATGGCTCCCTGAGCACGGGCCAAAGCAGGCTGTGTCGGATGGCCGGAAACTGGCTGAGACCGTAGTAGATGATGAAGATCTGCACGAGCAGCGGCGTGCCGCGAAAGACGAAGACATAGGCCTGCGCCAGCCAGCGCAAGGGGGCGGTAGCCGAAAATCGGGCGACAGCGATGCCGACTGCCAGGATCGCGCCGAGGGCAATCGAGTTTGCCGCCAGCAACAGCGTCATGGGAACAGCCGAAACGAGGCTGACAAAGGTTTCCTGAAGGAAGGTCCAGTCCATCAGCTTCTCCTCACGCCGCGGCTGAAATGACGCTCGGCCCGATGCAGGACGGTGCTCGATACCGTCGAGATCATGAGATAGATGCCGCCGGCAATCAGGTAGAAATCAAAGGGCAGCCCGGTGGAGCCGGCAGCAATCTGCGCCTGGCGCAAGAGTTCGGCGACGCCGGTGATCGAGACCAGCGCACTCTCCTTGAGCACCACCTGCCAGACGTTGCCGAGGCCCGGCAGCGCATGCCTGAGGGTCAGCGGCGCGACGATGCGGCGGAACCGGAGCCATCGTGGCATGCCGCAGGCGATCGCCGCCTCTATCTCTCCGGGGTGAACCGCCCTGAAGGCACCACGAAAGACCTCCGTATGCTGCGCGCCCGAGGTGATCCCGACCGCAAGCATGCCGGCAAGGAAGCCGGGAAAGCCGATGAAGCCTTCAGCGCCGAAGAGATGTCCGACGGCGGAGATTGCAGCGGAGCCGCCGAAATAAAGCAGATAGATCACCAAGAGATCGGGAATGCCGCGCAGCACCGTCGTGTAGACGTCGGCAGCGAGGCGCGTCCCTGGTCCGCCCTTCACCTTGGCCCAGGCTCCGAGTACGCCGATGACGGCACCGGTCGCGTAACCCGACAGCGCGATCAGGATCGTCATCATGGCACCGGCAAGGAGGATGTTCCCCCAGCCACCGGGGCCGAAACTGATGAGTTCGAGGATACCGGGCTGGGTCACAAGGTTTCCAGTTCCGCGGACCCGGCCGCGCGCGAGGGAAGAGGCGGGTTGACGTCATCGGGGATCGGATTGACGAAAGGCGTGTCGTCGAGACGGCTGCGATGGTCCGCCTTGGCGGCCGCCACCAGTTCTGGGTCCGCCATCAGATCGATGGCAAGGCTCGCCATGGCTTTCGCCGCATGCGCCATGCCCTTGTGCGCGGCCGGCAATTTTCCTTGCGCGACCAACTGCCAGGAATGGCCGGGCGTGCCGATCGCATAGGTCGCACCGCGCATCTGAACCGTCGGGACGACCCAGCTTACGGTTCCGACATCGGTTGAGCCGACGATGCTGCCGTCGCCGCCATAGAGCGGGTAGATCATGTCGCAGAGCGGCTGCCCCTTGCGCGGCGCCAGGCCGAAGCGTGCATAGGACGCGGCGATATCGTCGGGGGAATAGGTCGCCTGAAACTTTCGCGCCGTTTCGAGGTCGGCAGAATCGAAGGCGGCGGGACCCAAATGTTCGAGGCAGGTGTGGAGCCGTGCTTCCAGCGGGGCATTGCCGACGAGATTGGCATCGCCGCTGATCACCTCGTGGCGCACGGTCGTCTCGGTCATCAGCGCTGCCCCTTGCGCGATCTTCTTGACGCGCTCGATCAGGCCGAGCAGATCCAGCAAGGTGCGGGCGCGGATGAGATAGCGCACCGTTGCACGGGCCTGCACGACATTGGGCGCGTCGCCACCGGCATCGGTGATGGCGTAGTGGACGCGGGCGCTCGACGGCATGTGCTCGCGCATGTAGTTGACGCCGACATTCATCAGCTCGACGGCATCGAGCGCGCTGCGGCCGAGATGCGGCGTCGCCGAGGCGTGGGAAGCGCGACCGGAGAAGTGGAAGTTGATCTCGTTGCAGGCAAGCGAGATCGGGTTGTTGACGCCGGAAAAGGCGGCCGGATGCCAGGAGATGGCGATATCGACATCGTCGAAAGCGCCGGCCCGCACCATGAAGCCCTTCGATGAACCGCCCTCTTCGGCGGGGCAGCCGTAATAGCGCACGCGCCCTTTGAGGCCGTTGACCTTGAGGTAATCCTTGACGGCGGCAGCGGCGAGCATGGAGCCGGAGCCGAGCAGATTGTGGCCGCAGCCGTGGCCGTTGCCGCCCGGCACGACTGGTCGCTCTTCGGCAAGGCCGGCGACCTGGCTCAAGCCAGGGAGCGCATCGAACTCGCCGAGAATGGCGATCACCGGACCACCTTCGCCCGCTTCGCCGATCAGCGCCGTCGGCAGGCCGGCGACATTGCGCTCGATGCGAAACCCTTCCGCCTCAAGCAGGCGGGCATGCTCGCTCGCGGACTGAAACTCCTCGTAGTTGGTTTCGGGACTGTCCCATACGCGGTCGCTAAGCGCGAAGAATTCCGGGCTCTTTTCCTCGACGATCGACCATACGAGTTCGGTATTCTTCATTGGCATTCAGTGCCCCATATGCGATAGTTACCAATATTGGCGCCAATTTAGGATACAAAAATAAATTGCGCAATGGGCGGCGATGGATATTTTCGGTATCGATCGCAGACTCAAGAAGATGATCCCCGAACGAGGCGGGCCCGCAAGGCTCGCCGGCAATCGAGCAAACAGGAATGTCCATGACCGAAATGCAAAGTTTGATCGAGACTGCGGCCAAGGAGCGGGACGTCACCGATCTCGTTCTCGAGGACATTCTGACCGGGGTGCTGCCGGCCGGCACCTGGCTCAAGCAAATCGATCTCGAAAAGCGATACGATTGCACCCGGCCGGAGGTTCGCCGGGCTCTTGACCGCCTGTCGCAGAAGCGGCTGGTCGAGCACGTGCCCAATCGCGGCTATCACGTTTATCAGCCGGACGGCCGGCGTGCGCAGGAAGTCAGCGATATCCGCGTCATCCTCGAAACAGCGGTGGCCGATCTGATGGTGGAACGGGCCACGCCCGAAAGCATCGCCAGGCTGCGCCAACTCGCCAGCCATTTCGACCAGATGACCATGGTCGGCACGGTGCTGGAGCATTACGAGTCCAACCTCGCTTTCCACCGCGAACTGCTGCTTCTGTCGGGCAATCACGAGCTTGTGGACCTCGTTTCCGAAATCCGCCAACGCACCTCTTCGGCACCGGTCTCGCAGTGGCGCACAAGAGCCCGCGTCGAACGGTCCGCACGCGAGCATCATATGATGGTCGATGCGCTCGAAGCCCGCGATGTCGCCGGCCTCAAACGCCTGATCGAGGCGCATATCCGCCAGACGGGGGATGTTGCCCCAGCTGAAAGCGTTGCGCGCCAAGCATGACGCCCAGCGCTTTCTGGGGGCAAAACCGCCGAATCCCCCTGATTTCTCAGAGTTGTGGCGCTACCGCACAGAACCTAAGCTTGGGCCGAAATTGAGGTTCAGCCATGACAGACACACGCAATCCGCCTGTAACCGATGTCGTAGAGATGCGTGAGGCGCTGGCGGAGTGGTGCACGCGGAACAACTGCACGCAATCGGACCCGCCCGCCAACAAGATCGCGCTCCGGATTTTCGACGTCGCCACCGGGAAAAAACTCAATCGCACAGAAATCCTGGCCCTGCTGTCGAACGGATAGCAACCGTTCGCCGGGTCGCCGCAACGGCGAGAAGTGAGGACCGGTTTCAAGACTGCGCCATTCTGCTTGCCGTCAGCTTCACGCCTTCGGCTATGCGGTCTCTGCCGATCGACGAGTATCCCATGCGGAAAAAGCGGCAGCTTTCCTCGTCGTTCGGAAAGAACGGCGATCCGGATTCGATCAGAACCCCGTCTTCCCGCAGATCGGCCATCAGCCTGTCCGCATCGAGACCGTCAGGGCCTTCGATCCAGAAGGAGGTTCCGCCGAACGCTGCCGAACCGGCGATCTTAAGCCCGTTGGCGTTGAGCGCGTCTGCCATTACCCGATGGCGCAGGTGGTACTCTTCCCGCATCCTGTGAAGCACGGCGTCATAGTGACCGAGCGCCAGAAAATAGGCAGCGGTGCGCTGGAGGTGGCCGGGCGGATGGCGCAGCATCAGGGCACGGAGCGCACGCGCCTCCCGGATGACGGGAGCCGGTGCCACGAGATAGCCAAGCCGTAGGCCGGGGAAAAGCGACTTCGAGAAACTGCCGATGTAAAAGACCCGCCCGCTCCTGTCGAAGGCCTTCAGTGCCGGCGACGGTGGCGCGAGAAAGCTCATCTCGAACTCGTAATCGTCCTCGATGATGACGAAGTCCCTGCTTGAGGCGGCTTCGAGCAGTGCGACGCGGCGATCCATCGGCATGGTCGCACCCGTCGGTGAATGATGGCTCGGCGTCACGAACACGGCGTCGACCTGCTCAGGCAAGTTGGCCGGCGGCAGCCGCCGTCATCGACGTCAAGCACCGTCACCTTTGCGCCGCTCAGTTGCAGCGAGGCGCTCATATCCGGGTGGCAGGGGTTTTCGCAGACGGCATGGGACCCGCGCCGCAGCAACAGCTGAATGACGATCCAGAGCGCATTCTGCGCTCCCACCGTCACCAGGATCTCGTCGGGATTGGCCCGGATGCCGCGCCCCGGCAGCGTGCGCGAACAGATGTAGTTGACCAGTTGCACATCGTCAGACGCGGCGAAGTCGCCGGCCATGAGTTCGAAATCTTCACGCGCCAGTGCCCGTCGGGCGCAGTCGCGCCAGGCCGTGAGATCGAACAGCGACGGATCCATCTGGCCATAGAGGAAGGGATAGGGATACCGCCGCCAATCGAGCGGCTTGCGCATCTGCTTGGCAACGCGAAAGGTCGAGCGCAGCTTGGACGACCAATCCACCGCATCCCCCCCCCGGCTTCGCCACGTCCGCATCAAGCACGTTGAACGGCGGCTTGTCGGCAACGCGGTAGCTGCTGCGGTCGGCCGCATCGAGATAGCCCTGGGTCGCCAACTCCTGATAGGCAAGCGTGACGGTGAGGCGCGAAATGTTGAGATAGCTCGCAAGCTTGCGCGTCGACGGCAGCAGGGCACCGGGCGGCAGCCGCCCTGACAGCACGGCGGAGACGACCGTCTCGCGGATCTGCGCCTGCAGGCTCGTACGGCTCGCCCGGTCGATGAAGAAAATGGTTTCCGAAACCGAGATGCGTGCCACGTCCGATCCCCTATCGGCCAATCTGGACTTATCTAACTTTCAATCTGGCTATAAAGCAAACCGGAAAGCTGCTTTATCCCTTATGGTCGAAAATGAGATCGGCATAACAGTCGACAGATCCCGAAAAACGGGGTCGGAACCAGAGGGAAACAAATGTTCTATTCCAACGCCTTGAAAACCGTGGCGGGGGCGGCCACGATTGCGGCCGGCCTCCTGACCTCAAGTCTTGCCCGCGCCGAGACCAATGTGATCATCGGCTACCAGCAGATCGTCGGCCCGTTCATTGCCGCCATCGCCGACGGCCGTTTCGACGCCGCCGCGAAAGAGGCTGGCTATCTCGTCGACTGGCGGCAGTTCAGCTCTGGCGGCGATATCTCGACGGCGCTTGCATCGGGCAACGTGCCGATCGGCGTCATCGGCTCCACCGGCACCACGGCCGCGGCAACGCGCGGCGTCGATCTCGAGCTGTTCTGGATCCTCGACAATATCGGCAAGTCGGAAGCGCTTGTCGCCCGCGAAGGTTCGGGCATCGAGAAGCCGGAAGATCTGGTCGGCCGCTCCGTCGGCGTCCCCTTCGTCTCGACGTCCCACTTCCATCTCCTTGTCGGCCTTGAGCAGGTGTGGAAGGTCGATCCCCGCGAAGTCAACATCCTCAACATGAAGCCACCGCAGATCGTGGCCGCCTGGCAGCGCGGCGATATCGATGCCGCCTATGTCTGGCCTCCGGCCCTGTCGGAACTGCTGAAATCCGGCAAGGTGATTTCAGATTCCGAGGCGATCGGCGCAGCCAGCGTCCCGACCTTCGACGGTCTGGTGGTCGACAAGAAATGGGCAGCTGAAAATCCGAAGTTCATGGCCGCCTTCACCAAGGTGCTGGCCGAAGCCTATGCCGACTACAAGGCAAACGGCGCAAGCTGGACGGCAGACTCCGCACCGGTCCAGAACATCGTCAAGCTCATCGGCGGCGATGGCGCCGGCACCGTCGAAGCGCTGAACTTGCTCTCGTTCCCGACAGCGCAGGAGCAGGCGTCCGAAACCTGGCTCGGCGGCGGTGCTGTGCGCGCGCTGTCGGAAAGCGCGAAATTCCTTGCCGACCAGAAGCAAATCGACAAGGCGCTCGACGACTACGCCCCCTACGTCAACAGCGCCTACGCGAAAGAGGCTTCGAAGTAGCCGACGCCCGCTCCTGACCGCCTGTTGGTCAGGAGCGCCGCCAACGCCACTCAACAGCCATTTCTCGAAAGGCCTGCACAATGGAAACTCTGAATGTTAGCAATGTGAGCCTGACCTATCCTGGTCTCTATTCGGACGAGGCGGTCATTGCGCTCAAGGGCGTCAACCTCGAAATCAAGAGCGGCGATTTCGTCGTCGCGCTCGGTGCCTCGGGCTGCGGCAAGACCACGCTGCTCAATCTGATGGCGGGCTTCATGGCCCCGAGCGGTGGTGAAATCACACTTGGAAGCCGCCGCGTCTCCGGTCCCGGTGCCGACCGTGGGGTCGTGTTCCAGAAGCATGCGTTGCTGCCCTGGCTCAATGTCATCGACAACACCGAATTCGGGCTGAAACTGCGCGGTGTCGACAAGGCGAAACGCCACGAGGTCGCCTCCAAGAACCTCGCTCTTGTCGGCCTGCAGGATTTTCACCGGCACATGATCTACCACCTGTCCGGCGGCATGCAGCAGCGTGTGGGCATCGCCAGGGCGCTGAGCTGCGACCCGTCGATGCTCTTGATGGACGAACCGATGGCGGCGCTCGATGCGCTGACCCGCGAGACCATCCAGGAACTGCTGCTCAAAGTCTGGCAGCTGACCAACAAGATGTTCTTTTTCATCACGCACAGCGTCGAGGAGGCGTTGTTCCTGGGGTCGCGCCTGATCGTCATGTCGCCGCGACCAGGACGGATCACCCACACCTACGAGCTCGATTTCAACAAACGGTTTCTGGAAGAAGGCAATGCCCGTGCAATCAAATCCAGTCGCGACTTCATCGACATGCGTGAACAGATCCTCAGCATCATCTACGGCGACGAACGCCAGTCCGGAAACCCGGAGCTCCTCCATGCTTGAGCGCGTGACGAAAGCCAAGCCGGTCAAGCCGGGCCGGATCTACGGCGCCCCCGGCGAGGGCATGAGCGGACATATCAGCCTGCTGACAGCGCTGACCCTGGTGGCGCTCTGGCTGCTGGTCACCGAGATGCAATGGGTACGGCCGCTGTTTTTGCCATCGCCGCTTGCGGTCTGGGACAAGTTCGTGATCGCGCTGACAGAGGGCGTCTCCAATTCGACCCTCGCCCAGCATACGCTGGCAAGTCTCGGTCGCGTGCTCGGGGCCTTCGCGCTCGCCCTTGTCACCGCGGTTCCGATCGGCATCCTCATGGGCGTGAACCGGGTGATGCGCGGGCTGTTTGATCCGATCATCGAGTTCTACCGCCCCTTGCCGCCGCTCGCCTACCTGCCGCTGATCATCATCTGGCTCGGCATCGGCGAATTTCCGAAGGTGTTCCTGATCTTCCTCGCGATCTTCGCGCCGATGGCGATCGCCGCCCGGGCCGGTGTGCGGTCCGTCTCGATCGAACAGATCCATGCGGCCTATGCCATGGGCGCTAGCCGCCGCCAGGTCATCAGCCACGTCATTCTCAAGGCGGCGCTGCCGGAGATCTTCACCGGGATGCGCATCGGCATCGGCGTCGGCTGGACGACGCTTGTCGCGGCCGAAATGGTCGCAGCCCACCGAGGCCTCGGTTTCATGGTGCTCAACGCCGCCGAGTTCCTGGCCAGCGACACCGTGATCATGGGCATCATCGTCATCGGGGTCTTCGCCTTCGCGTTCGATCTCCTGATCCGGCATCTCGAGAAGGCGCTCATTCCCTGGAAGGGCAAGGTGTGACGATGCACCCCGCGACAGAGCGACAACCGTCGAGCGGATAACCGCTCGGCCCTAAAAGGCCCCTCACTCGACACGCAAAGCCGATCCGGCCGGTTCACCCGGCCACGGCGAAGCCATGCCCGAAAACATCGCCTGCAACGCTTAGGAAACACAAGCCATGACCGCGACCGACCTCTCCGACCTCTTCGACGCCTTCAACCGGCACGACATCGACGGCGTCATGTCCTTCTTCGCCGAAGACTGCGTCTTCAACACGGTGGCCGGCAGCGAAGCGCACGGCACCCGGGTCGAGGGCACTGAGCAGATCGCGACCGCCTTCAGCAGCGTGTGGCAGACGATGCCGGACGCCCACTGGGCCCACCACAGCCATTTCGCCCATGGAGACCGGGCCGTATCGGAATGGACGTTCTCCGGCACGAACGCCGACGGCAGCCGCATCGAGGCCGAAGGCTGCGACCTCTTCACGCTCCGTGACGGCAAGATCGTCCGCAAGCAGGCCTTTCGCAAGAACCGGCCGCTGATTGCGGCCCCCTTCCGCTACTGAGCTCCAGCCAGGCCAGGAAACCGACATGGAACAGCTTGTCAAAACATTGCGGCCGAGCAAGCCCTTCGATCCGGCATACGATCCCAATCGCGCCGCCAATCCCGGCGACGGCAAGGATTATGCGCCGACCTACTGGATCGCAACCGCCGGACCGCCGCCCGCCGATGATGGTCCCGTGCTTGGGGATATCGACGTCGACGTCGCAATCGTCGGCTCGGGATACACCGGCCTCTCCTGCGCCATCCATCTTGCCAAGGAGCATGGCATCAAGGCGACGGTGCTCGAGGCAAACGGCGTCGCCTGGGGCTGCAGCACCCGCAACGGCGGTCAGGCGCAGATTTCGGCGGGCCGGCTCAAGCGCTCGCAATGGATCGAGCGCTGGGGCGTGGATGTCGCCAGGAAGCTTCACGTCGAGATCAGCGAAGCCTTCGATCTTTTCCGCGACCTCATCCGCTCGCCGGAAATCGCCTGCGACCCGCAGGATGGCGGGCATCTCTATATCGCCCACCGCAACAAGGTGATGCCGTCGCTGGAAGCCGAATCCCGCGTCCTCAACGACGTCTTCGGCTACCGCACCCGCATCCTCGGCCGCGACGAAATCCATCGCGACTTCGTCCGCGACAACGAGGCGGTGGGCGCGCTTTACGAGCCCGACGGCATGGGCATCCATGCGGCCAAGCTCGCCTTCGGCTATCTCACCCTGGCGCGCAAGCTCGGTGCCCGCGTTCATACCTCGAGCCCGGTTCTCAGCTGCGATAAGAAAGGCGGAGTCTTCCACCTTCGCACCCCCGGCGGGATCGTGCGGGCGAGGGCGGTGTGTTTCGCGACGGCCGGCTATACCTCGCCCGGCCTGCATTCGCTGACGAAGCACCGGCTGATGCCGATCCTCTCCAACTCGATCGTCACGCGCGTACTCACCGACGAAGAGCGGTCGGCGTTGAATTTCCAGACGCATATTCCGCTTACCGACACGCGCACGCTTCGCCACTACTACCGGCTGTTGCCCGACGGGCGCGTGCAGATCGGCAGCCGCAGCGCGATCACCGGCAAAGACGCGGTCAACCCAAAACATCTCGACCGTCTGCTCTCGGGCCTCTACCGCAAGTTCCCGGTGCTGACAGGCATCAAGGTCGACTACTCCTGGTGGGGCTGGGTCGATGTCAGTCACGACATGATGCCGCGCATCTTCCGCCCGGATCCGCAACAGGCGCTGTTCTACGCCATGGGCTATGGCGGCAACGGCGTCATGTACTCGGCCCAGGCCGGACGGCGCATGGCGCAGATGGTCGCCGGCAAGGGCGGTGCCCTCGACCTGCCGATCTTCACCTCCCCTCTCCCCAGCCATGGGCTGCTGACGCCGTTCCGGCGCATCGGCCAGTGGGGGATGTACCGCTGGTACTACCTCAAGGACGAAATCCTCTAGCCGCTCGGTCGGCCCCCAACCCAACATGAAAGGAAACAGACAATGAAAATGACGACCGAAGAGGCTTTCGTAAAAGTCCTCCAGATGCACGGCATCGAACACGCCTTCGGGATCATCGGCTCGGCGATGATGCCGGTGTCCGACCTCTTCCCGAAAGCTGGCATCACCTTCTGGGACTGCGCCCATGAAACCAACGCCGCATTGATCGCCGACGGCTACACCCGGGTGACCGGCAACATGTCGATGGCAATCGCCCAGAACGGCCCCGGCGTCACCGGCTTCGTGACCGCAGTCAAGACCGCCTACTGGAACCATACGCCGATGCTTCTCGTCACGCCGCAGGCGGCAAACAAGACGATCGGCCAGGGCGGCTTCCAGGAAGTCGACCAGATGGCGCTGTTTGAGGAAATGGTCTGCTACCAGGAAGAGGTGCGCGACGCGAGCCGCGTTCCCGAAGTCCTCAACCGGGTCATCGAGAAAGCCTGGCGCGGCTGCGCCCCGGCGCAGATCAACATCCCGCGCGATTACTGGACGCAGGTGATCGACGTCGAGCTGCCGAGCATCGTTCGGCTGGAGCGCCCCTCCGGCGGCAAGCAGGCGATTTCAGAGGCCGCGAGATTGCTGTCCGAAGCGAAATTTCCGGTGATCCTCAACGGCGCCGGCGTGGTCATCGGTGGCGCGATTGGCGAATCCATCGCGCTTGCCGAGCGTCTCGATGCGCCGGTCTGCTGCGGATACCAGCATAATGACGCCTTCCCCGGCGGCCATCGGCTGGCGGCAGGCCCGCTCGGCTACAACGGCTCCAAGGCGGCCATGGAACTGATCGCCAAGGCCGACGTCGTACTGGCGCTCGGCACCCGCCTCAATCCTTTCTCGACGCTTCCGGGCTACGGCATCGACTACTGGCCGAAGAATGCCGCGATCATCCAGGTCGACATCAACTCCGATCGCATCGGCCTGACGAAGAAGGTGACGGTCGGCATCTGCGGCGATGCCAAGCAGGTGGCAAGCCAGATCCTCGAGCAACTGTCGCCGTCTGCCGGCGATATCGGCCGCGAGGAACGCAAGGCACTGATCCACACCACCCGCTCGGCCTGGCTGCAGCAATTGTCGTCGATGGACCACGAGGACGACGATCCGGGCACCGAATGGAATGCCTCGGCCCGTCGGCGGGAATCCGACCGCATGTCGCCACGCCAGGCATGGCGTGCGATCCAGGCGGCCTTGCCCAAGGACGCCATCATCTCCACCGACATCGGTAACAACTGCGCCATCGGCAACGCCTATCCGAGCTTCGAGCAGGGCCGGAAATACCTGGCGCCCGGCATGTTCGGACCCTGTGGCTACGGCTTCCCGTCGATCGTCGGCGCCAAGATCGGTTGCCCTGATGTGCCGGTGATCGGCTTTGCCGGCGATGGCGCATTCGGCATCTCGATGAACGAGATGACCTCCATCGGTCGCGCCGGCTGGCCGCCGATCACCATGGTGATCTTCCGTAACTTCCAGTGGGGAGCCGAGAAGCGCAACACGACGCTCTGGTACGACAACAACTTTGTCGGAACCGAACTCAATCCCAACCTCAGCTACGCGAAGGTGGCCGACGGCTGCGGTCTCAAGGGTGTGACGGTCGACACGCAGGCGGGCCTGACGGCCGCCCTGCAGCAGGCGCTCGACGACCAGTCACAGGGCGTGACCACCTTCGTCGAAGTCATCCTCAACCAGGAGCTGGGTGAGCCCTTCCGCCGCGACGCGATGAAGAAGCCGGTGCAGGTGGCTGGCATCCAGCGCTCGGACATGCGGCCGCAGCAGCACGTCTGACATCCACCCCATGCCCGGCTGATGTCGCCGGGCATGGGCTTCCGACTTGGCGCTTTCAGACGGGAAATTTGACATGAATGCGGTATCCGAAACGACGCGGCGGTTCCAATGGCTGCCCTCGGCGCTGTCGACCTATGGTCCTGGTCTGCTGGTGACGGCCGCCGTCGCCATGGCCGCGCAGTTCCTGTCGGATCATTATGGCGCGCCCGCCATGCTGATGGCGCTTCTGCTCGGCATCGCGTTCCACTTCCTCTCCGAGGAAGGCAGATGCGTCGCCGGCATCGAGCTTTCAGCAAAAAAGATCCTCAGGATCGGCGTTGCGCTGCTCGGCATGCGCATCAGCGTCGACCTTCTGATCGGGCTCGGGAGCGGCACCATTCTCCTGCTGGTGGCAGCGATTGCAGCAACGATCCTCTTTGGCCTTGCAGCCGCCAAGATCCTTGGAAGAGGCTGGAGGCTCGCCCTTCTCACCAGCGGTGCGGTCGCGATCTGCGGTGCTTCCGCCGCGATGGCGATTGCAGCCGTTCTGCCGAAGAACGAGTTTTCCGAGCGCAATCTGATCTTCACCGTGCTGTCGGTCACCGTTCTCAGCACCCTGGCGATGATCGGCTATCCCATCCTCGCGCAGTCGCTGGGGCTCGATGCGCGCGGCACCGGCATCTTCTTCGGCGGCACGATCCATGATGTCGCCCAGGTGGTCGGTGCCGGCTTCTCGGTGTCGCCGGAGGCAGGCGAGACGGCGACACTCGTCAAGCTCATCCGCGTGACGATGCTGGCACCCGTTGTCCTCATCTTCTCCATCGCCCTTCGAAACGTCCCCCAGGAAGGCGTGGAGGCTGGCAAGCGCCCGCCCTTGCTGCCCGGCTTTGTGGTCGCCTTCCTGATCCTTGCCGCCATGAACTCCGGCGGGATGGTGCCGGCCGCCGTCGCCGAACTCGGCATGGAGGCATCGCGCTGGGCGCTTTTGGCGGGCATCGTCGCCGTCGGCATGAAGACGTCGCTCCGGCGCGTGCTCGATGTCGGCGGCGACGCGGTCGCGCTCATCGTCGCAGAAACATTCTTCCTCGGCCTCTTCATTCTCGGCGGCATGCATTATCTGGGGCATCTCTAATGAGACCACTCGACCGCATCATCGAAACCGCCAAGCAGGCACCGCGCCACATCGTGCTTGCCGAGGGCGAAGACACGCGGGTGGTCGCTGCGGCCATGCGCGCCCGCGCAGAAGGTCTCGCCGAAATCACGCTCATTGGTCGGCACGAGATCGTCGCCGAGCGCCTGCGCGATCGCGGCGGCAATACGCATGCCTTCCGGATCGAAGACCCGACGACGTCGCCACTGACACAGCAGTTCGCGTTGCGATATCACGACCTGCGCCGGAGCAAGGGCGTCGATCGAGAGATGGCCGAGAAGGCAGTACGCGAAGACCTGGTCTTTGCCGCCATGATGGTTCGCGAAGACGAGGCGGACGGCACCATCGGAGGAGCGGTGGCAACAACGGCCGATACGGTGCGCACCGCTCTGCAAATCATCGGCCGTGCGCCTGACGCCGGCCTCGTCTCCAGTTTCTTTCTGATGATGTTGTGCCAACCGCACCACGCCAAGAAGGGCGCCTTCGTCTTTTCCGACTGCGGCCTCGTGGTCGACCCGGATGCTGCCGGTCTCGCTGATATCGCCCGCATGTCGGCAGAGTCCTATCAGGCGTTGCTGGGTGACCAGGCGAAGGTCGCGATGCTCTCCTTCTCCACCAATGGCAGCGCCGCGCACGACCGCGTCTCCAAGGTGGTGGAGGCGACGCACATTGCCCGCGCCGCCAATCCCGACCTGCTGATCGACGGCGAACTGCAGTTCGACAGCGCCTTCGTCGAGGCCGTATCGTCGTCCAAGGCACCCAATTCGGCGCTGCACGGTCAGGCAAATGTCTTCGTCTTCCCCAATCTCGATGCCGCCAATATCGGCTACAAGATCGCCCAGCGCATCGGCGGCGCGACCGCCATCGGCCCGGTGCTTCAGGGGCTGGCCAAGCCCGCCAACGACCTTTCGCGTGGCTGCACGGCCGATGACGTCTTCCACATGATCGCCGTCACGGTGGTCCAGGCAGCGTCGCGATAGCGGCGGCGCTTGACCTATCGCGATGTCCGGTTCCGGACGCACGGATTACCGCTGCCAAACCGAAAACAACTTCAAATCACCCGCATGCAATGGTGCCCAAGATCTCGGCCTATAGTTCGGGCTGCGCGTTTGAGGAGATGCGCAGATTGAACAGAACACGCATCTGGGAGGAGACGCATGGATGTTTCGCATCGAAACGATCACATCGAACAAACGATTGAGCGGCCGGAAGACAAGCGCCTGGGCGCAGGCGCAAACCTCGTCTATGGCCTTCAGCACGTGCTCACCATGTATGGCGGCATCGTCGCCGTCCCACTGATCATCGGCCAGGCGGCCGGCTTGTCTCCAGCCGACATCGGCCTGCTGATCACCGCGTCGCTGTTTGCCGGCGGCCTGGCGACCATCCTGCAGACGATCGGCATTCCGTTCTTCGGTTGTCAGCTGCCGCTGGTGCAAGGCGTTTCGTTCGCCGGCGTCGCTACCATGGTGGCGATCGTCACCAGCCGCGAAGGCGGCGGATTGCCGGCGGTCATGGGCGCCGTGATGGTGGCGTCACTCGTCGGCCTGGCGATCACACCGATCTTCTCGCGCATCACGCGGTTCTTCCCGCCGCTGGTCACCGGCATCGTCATTACCACGATCGGCCTGACACTGATGCCGGTCGCGGCCCGCTGGGCCATGGGTGGCAATCCCAACGCGCCCGACTTCGGCAGCGTCAGCAACATCGGCCTGGCGGCGGTGACTTTGCTCACCGTCCTGCTTCTGAGCAAGGTCGGCAGCTCCAGTATATCGCGCCTGTCGATCCTGCTTGCGATGGTCATCGGCACGCTGATCGCCTTGGCTTTCGGGATGACCGATTTTTCCAAGGTCGCCGAAGGTCCGATCCTGGCCTTCCCCTCGCCATTCCATTTCGGGGCGCCGGTCTTCACGGCCGCGGCGATCGTCTCGATGTTCATCGTTCTCCTGGTCATCCTGGTCGAGACGTCGGCCGACATCCTGGCCGTCGGCGAAATCATCGGCACCAAGGTCGATTCCAAGCGACTGGGCGATGGCCTGCGCGCCGACATGATCTCGAGCCTGCTTGCCCCGATCTTCGGCTCGTTCACGCAGAGCGCCTTTGCCCAGAACGTCGGTCTTGTGGCCGTGACCGGCATCAAGAGCCGCTATGCCGTCGCAACCGGCGGCCTCATTCTGGTGACGCTCGGCATTCTTCCTGTCATGGGGCGGGTGATCGCAGCTGTTCCGCCGGCCGTGCTCGGTGGCGCCGGTATCGTGCTGTTCGGCACGGTGGCGGCGAGCGGCATCCGCTCGCTCTCCAAGGTCGATTATCACAACAACATGAACCTGGTCATCGTCGCCACCTCGATCGGCTTCGGCATGATCCCGATCGCGGCACCACATTTCTACGACCACTTCCCGGCCTGGTTCGAAACCATCTTCCACTCAGGCATCAGCTCTTCCGCGATCATGGCGATCTCGCTGAACCTGCTGTTCAATCATTTCAAGGCCGGCAATTCCGATCAGCAGTCCGTATTCGTGGCCGGCACGGAACGCATCATCCGGTATCAGGATATTTCCGCTCTGCGTGACGGTGACCACTATCGCGATGGGAAGCTCTATGACCGCGATGGCAACGAGGTCCCGATGGCGGTGCCCCACCACTAACGCATGTCGCGCAAAAGTGGCCGCGGTTTTGCGCCCCCGACAAGCGAAAGAACAAGGGCTTAGAGCAGCAACGCGCTTTGGGCCATCGCGCAAAATATGCTGTAGGCGTGGCCGAAGGATTTCGGCTACGAAGCATCCATGGATGCGGCTGTGTTGCGGAATACGCCGTGGGGAGATCACCACTGATCATGCGGGAGATGGCGATGGAAGGACTGTTTGTCATACTGCTCTGTCAACTGATCGGCGAGATCGTTGTCAGGACCCTCGACCTGAGCATGCCGGCTCCCGCACTCGGTATCGTGCTCCTGCTTGCCTATCTCTGGTTTGCCGACAGGAGAGCCGGGTCGGAAGATGGCACCGCCCACACCCGGGTCAGCGGCGTGGCCGACGCTCTGCTCAAGAACCTCGGCGTGCTGTTCGTGCCCCTTGGCGTTGGGGTGATGCAGAACTACCGGCTGATCTACGAATATGCCGGCACGATCGTCATCGCCGTCGTGGTGTCGACCCTTATGACTTTGATGGTGACGGTGGGAGCTTTCCTGTTCGCGAGCAGGATGTCGGGCGCAGGAGGGGCTGGCGATGGACACTAGCGGTCGCGTGTTCGAGCTTTGGGTCTATCTCTCGACCAGCCCGCTCACGTGGCTGACCGTGACGATCGGCGCCTATATCGCCGCTCAGCGGCTTGCGGCGCTCAGCGGTTTCAACCCTATCGTCAATCCTGTGCTGATCGCCGTCGTCCTGGTGATCTCGATACTGACTGCCACCGGGACATCCTATTCAACCTATTTCGACGGGGCGCAGTTCGTGCATTTTGCACTGGGACCTGCGACGGTGGCGCTTGCTGTTCCCCTTTACCGGAACCGGACACTGATCCGGCAGAACCTCGTGCCCGTCGTCGTCGCGCTTGTCGCGGGCAGCCTGACGGCGATCGTTTGCGCCACGGGTGTCGCCATCCTGCTCGGCGCACCTGACAGTGTGGCGATATCTCTGGCGCCGAAGTCGGCAACGGCCGGCATCGCCGTCGGCATCTCGCAGCAACTCGGCGGCGACCCGGCCCTGACAGCGCTTCTCGTCATCTTCACCGGCGTGTTCGGGGCAATCATCGTCACGCCGCTGATGAACCTTCTGCGGATCCGGAATTATGCCGCGCGCGGGTTTGCGGCCGGCCTGACGTCGCACGGCATCGGCACGGCACGGGCTTTCCAGGTCAACGAAATTGCCGGGACGTTCTCGGGCCTTGCCATGGCGCTCAACGGCATATTGACCTCAGCCATCGCCGCTGTTGTCCTCGGGCTGCTGCTCTGAGCGCCGCCCTCGGGACAGCCCGTTACCAGAAGGCACCGTAGAAGGTGACACAGCCGACGACACCGAGCACGATCGCCAGGGATGATCGGATCGTGAAATCGAGCAGCCTGAACTGATATCCAAAGCTTCCAACAGATGGCTTCATGGTTTTCTCCCGTGGTTGTCTTCTGAGCGACTGCGTCCCGGGTACCCGGTGATGGAACGTCGAGACGACGCCTATAGGCTTGCGGCCTCAGGCCGACTTTGCGAATCCACCGTCGTGGTGACGGTAGAAAGTCTTTGCTGCGACAAGCAGCGCTTCTTCGTCCAGCGGACGGCGAAACTCGCGCATGAGAAATCGGGCGAGATGCTGGATCTGCTCGCCATCTCTCGGAATGTCGTACTCGATACAGACAGTCTCAAAAACACGCCAAAGCATGCCGATTTCCTCCTTGCTCAAGGCGGCAAGCATCTCGTCGGGAATTCCGCGCATAAGAACCTCGCTCCGTATTCGCGCCGTCCTGCCCGCGAGCAGGGACCGAATTGCTATTGAGGGATCGATAAACGGGCGCGTCGGCGGGTCTGCGGTCACCGCCGCAGTGAGAAGCCAGATGAGCCTGAGAATGACGATCGATGGGTAGCCGGTGATTGGGGCTTTACTGAGGTGATCAGCAGGATCGCCGGAATGCGACCATAGATCCACCTGACGAGCGCGACGAACGGCCCCGATGCCCTGGTCAGGCCCTGCCAAAAGATCGAAAGCCCGTCGTCGATACCGGACAAGGTTCGCCCGAAAGTCAGCGCGCGCTATTGCATTGTAACTGCTCCGTGCACTAGCATCCCCGGCATAAGACAGGAAGCCGGCTGGGGACTGCTTGCACTGCGCTTTGACAGGGGGATGGATGAGCAGGAATACTGGCGGTGTGAGGTTCAATTCGCCTCTCGAGCGAATTCGCAGCGGCGCAATGGTTGCCATGCTTGTGTTTGTGCTGGCCGCATGCGGCGGGCATCCGAAGGGCGTGCTGACGCCGGTCGCAGATACAGCCCCGGATTCAAGCCGGGTCAACATGCTGATCACGACGACGCGCAGCCGGTCGGAAAATCCCGGAGAAATGTATAGCGGCGAGCGCGCCCTGGCGCCCACCTTCGTCGACATGACCGTTTCCATTCCGTCAGACACCGTGCGCAAGGCTGGCGAGGTCGCCTGGCCGAAAAAGCTGCCGCCCAATCCGGCAACCGATTTTGCGACGCTGAAGGCGGACGATCTGGACATGGCCGGCGCCAAATCATGGCTGAGCGCGAGTGTGCGCAAAAGTCCTGACAAGAGCGTTTTCGTCTTCGTTCACGGCTTCAACAACCGCTTCGAAGACTCTGTCTATCGTTTTGCCCAGATCGTCCATGATTCCGGCGTCCACAGCGCCCCCATTCTGATCACGTGGCCGTCTCGCGGCAGCCTGCTTGCCTACGGCTACGATCGCGAAAGCACCAACTACACGCGGAATGCGCTCGAAAACCTGTTCCAGTACCTCTACCGCGACCCGGAAGTGAAGGAGGTCTCGATCCTCGCGCACTCGATGGGCAACTGGCTGGCGCTTGAGGCGTTGCGCCAGATGGCAATCCGCAATGGCGAACTGCCCGCAAAGTTCAAGAACGTCATGCTGGCGGCACCCGATGTCGACGTCGATGTCTTCCGCCAGCAGATCGCCGACATGGGCGAGAAGCACCCGAACTTCACGCTGTTCGTATCCCGCGACGATCGAGCTCTGGCAGTCTCGCGCCGGGTCTGGGGCGACGTTTCCCGGCTCGGGGCGATCGATCCGGAGCAGGCGCCGTTCAAGAAGGAGCTCGCGGACAACAAGATCACGGTGATCGACCTGACGAAGATCAAGGCCGGCGACAGCCTCAATCACGGCAAGTTCGCGGAATCGCCCGAAATCGTTCGCCTCATCGGTTCGCGCATCTCCGACGGCCAGACGCTGACAGACAGCCGGGTCGGTCTCGGCGACCAGATCCTGGTGGCAACGACCGGAACGGCCGCGGCCGTCGGCAACGCGGCCGGTCTGGTTTTGGCCGCACCAGTCGCCGTCGTCGATCAGAACACCCGCGACAATTACGCCGAGCACCTCGGCAGTTCGGCTGCGAGAACCAACCGTGCTGCGACGGCGAGCGGATGCGACCCGACGCGACCGACCACGCCGGGATGCAACCGATAAAAGTAGGCTTGGAACCGGCCCCCGCAGCTTGAGGCAAACCTGCTGCGGGGTGCTTCGGCATCAACCCGGAAAGGGCATGCGCGCAACGTCGAGCGCGGCCGTTTGCCTTCCGCCATCCGGAAGTACTTAGAGCATTTCCAGGAAAAGTGCGAAGCGGTTTTCCGTCAGGAAATGCGTAAACAAGGAGATAGAGCGTTTCTGTGACTCCGCCTAAACCGGAAACGCTCTAGCCCCCCCGGCATGCTTTCCGGCTACACCTTTACCCAGGCGCCGTTTCGTTTTGACGACTGCACGCAGGCATCGACGAAGGCCATGCCCTTCATACCGTCGTCGATTGTCGGATAGGTGACGGCGGCATCGATCGCCTCGCCCTTTCGTTTGGCGAAGATCGCCC
>NZ_MOAI01000043.1:0-43899 GCF_001976035.1 Ensifer sp. 1H6
CGCTGCCATTACCGCCTGACGTTCCATTCGGGCTGCCAACGGTACCGCCTGCGCCGCCAGTGCCGGCAACCCCGGTACCGAGCTGACTTCCCGCGCCGCCGGCGGCACCCGGCCCGCCACCGCCGCCGCCATTTCCGGAATAGGTCGCATCGGCGCCAGGTGTGCCCTGCAGGTTTCCGTCCACGCCACCACCGGCACCACCTGTGCTACCGCCGTTGCCGCCCTTTCCTGCCGCCTCAGCAGACGAAGGCGTGATCGCGACCATGCCGAGGGCAAGACCAGAAGCGGCAAACAGCCATAGCGCTGTGCTACTCAGCAAGAGGCGTTGCCTGCCGCCCACCGGGCGACGTCTCGCCAACGGCCGATTACCCCGGCTCTCCTCACCCTCAAGCCCGCCAGCCAAGCCCTTGTTCATACAATTGATCTTTTTCAAAGGCTTGCCCCTCGCCATCGTCCAGAATATCCCAGGACGCTGGCTTGCACGGCAACCCTAAAGCGGCAACGGCCAATCGACGAAACAACCTACAGGTTCGACGAAACGACAAAGCGGGAGGTCGGCGATTGTGGACAATCTCAGATCCCCAGCCGGCTGCGCAATTCCTGCCTGTAGGGCCGTGATACGGCCCATGGCGTATTGAGCTTGCGCAGGCGCACAACCCAACCCTGCCTGGTCGGGCCTGCGTGACGGTCCAACTCGGTCACATGAGAAATGTTGATCACCGTGGTGCGGTGGATGCGCAGGAAGTTCGACTTCGGAAGCAGGCCGATCCAAAACGACAACGGCCGTAGATCGAGCACCGCCGCTTCGTCTCTCAACCAGATCTGCGTGTAGTCTTTGGCGGAACGCAATCCGACGATCGCTGCCAGCGGAACGCCGCGCGTGCGCCCCGGCATATGCAGATGCACGAGGGGCTCGGTGCCGGTGAGTGCGCTGACGGTGCTTCCGTCGCGTTGACCGTCCTTCGGCGCTCGCCCATAGCGAGCGATGCCGATCAGTTTTGCACAGCGGGCAAGTTGGTGGATCTCGGGCACCGGCCACCGGCGTTTCGCGCGCGTCGCATCAAAGCCGATACAGGCGCGCAAGGTGCCGTCATGAAAGACCGGCACGCACAGGACGCTCTTGTCGTTCTGACGCAGCATTTCCGCCTGAAGGACGCGCGCGGGACGCGGAAGGTTGGCGACGTCATTGATCATGACCGCCTTGCCGGCAACCAGCCACTGATGCAGCCAGCCGATCATCGTCACCGGCGTCTGCTGCAGATCTTCTACGTGCGACGACACGCCCTCGCGGGCCCATTCCTGGGTATTGCGGAACCGCAGAAGATCGTCGTCGTATTCGAACATCCAGGCGCGATCGGCGCCGGCGAGCCTGCCGGTTTCCTCCAGGATTGCCGAAATCGCGACGTTGGCAGGCGAGCCGATGAGGTGAGTGGCCGCCAGATAGGCCCAGTCATACGAAGGCTGTCCCACGATTGGCTGGAAACACTCGGCAATTTCTATCAACTCGTAGGGCGGCGCTGTGTCGGAAAGGTCGGACGGTTGAAACTGTTCGTTCATGGCGACCAATATGTGAATAAGGAATGGGGCAGGCTTCGCAATGTGTCGTTGCCGCCCCAGGAAACCATGGCGTGACAACGACGGACACGTCCGATGATCGCCGAGGGGCGGCGACAAGCGGAGCTCTGAAATCGATAATTACTCAAGCGCGCGCGTTCCGATGGCCCCCTCCATCGTCATGCAGCAGCGTTTCGCAACGCAGCATCCGCCCACGGCCGCCAGTTGAGGTTGAACGTGAGAAAAATGCAAGAGCCATCTGCTTCGCCCAAGCCCCCCTTTTTGGGTCGATGGTTGGCAAAACGAAGCGATATCGGCGGTTGTGCCGCAGGGCCAGAGCGAAAGCTTCGCGGGTAGAGAGCAGACGCGCCCCACACGCCGAAGGAGACGTGGCTTTTCCGCTACAGGAACCGCCCCGGCAGCGATGGCCGACGCATGGCGAGCGACGTCACCGTCGCCAGCAGCATGATGATGCCGAGCAGGAAGAACGCGTTGGCGTAGCTCATTGTATAGGCTTCCCGTTGAACCACCCTGGCCACCATTGCAGTCGCCTGCCCTATCGCATCCTGTTCGCCCGACGCCCGTGGCCGGAGCGTGCTCGCGAGCGTCTCTATACGAATGAGCGCTTCGGGGTTGCCGCTGTGCACATGAAGGCCGATCAGGTTGGAATGAATCTGCTCCTGCACGCGCACGACCGTCGCAACAAGCGCCATGCCGACGGCCGACCCGACGGTCCTGACGATATGCACGAGCGAAGCGATCCAGGGTATTTCCTGAAACTGAATGTCTTCGGTGATCAACACCATGGTCGGCACCGCCAACAGGGGTGCTCCGAGCGCCTGCAGCATCACCGGCAACAGGAAATCGTCGGCCGCCCACACACTGCTGAGATTGACCGCCATCAGGATGCCGCCGCCGGTCAGGATCCCGCCCGCAGCCAACAGATTGCGCGGGTCGACCCTGTAGCAGAGCCAGGCGACGACGGGCGTCAACAGCAGTTGCGGGATCACGGCATTGAGAAACAGCTCGCCGCTTTCGAGCGCCCGGTAGCCCTGAACGCGGATCAGATATTGCGGGATCAGGAAGGCGGATGACATGATGGCGAGCCTGACGGCAAACATCATCAGCAGTCCGAGCCCGACATTGCGCCTCCAAAGCAGCTTCGGACTGACGACCGGGTTCGGATGCAGCACGGCGTGGACGAGGTAGGCGCCGATCAGGAACACGCCGGCCAGAAGCGACCCGACGACCAGGCCCGAGTGCAGCCAGTCCAGCCTGTTGCCCTGGTCGAGCGCCGTTACCAACGCCGCCAGGCCAAGTGAAAGTGCCAGGAGCCCAAAACCGTCCACCTTGCGGAAACGCATATATTTGATTGGCTCGTGCGCCAGGCCATAACCGGCGGCAAAGACCGTCAGCGCACCGGGGACGGCATTGAGCCAGAAGAGGAACTGCCAGGACAGGCGATCGATCACCCAGGCCTCGAGCGAGACCGACAGACTGGGCGTGGCGGCCGAGACGAGCGCATGGAGCGACAAGCCATAGAGACGCTGCTGCTGCGGCAAGTGGCGCATGATGACGGCATAAGCCATCGGGATCAGGATGCCGGCGCTCAAGCCCCTCAGCGCCTGCAATGTCAAAAGCACCTGCAGGTTGGGACTGAGCGGGATGACCAGCGAAAAGATCGAAAACAGCCCCGCGCCGATGATGACCCCGCGCGTCGGCGAGAGAATGCCACGCAGCCAGACCGCTGCCGGGATCGCCGCGACCTCGGCGACGACATAGGCCGTCGTGATCCACGACGCCTCGTCGAAGCTGAGACCCAGAGCGCCTCTGATATCCGCCAGCCCGATCTCGGTCAGTCGCGAATTGAGGATTGAGGTAAAGGTGCCGAGAAGCACGGCTCCGATCGCCACGATGGTTTTCAGGCCCGGAAACGGTACGCTAGGCTTTGCGATCGCAACGGATGTCATCGTCAGCCCTCCCCGTCCTCAGAGCTTCGCGGGCGTATCGGTTTGAATGGTCGATACGACGGACATGCCGGGTCGCAACTGCCGGCGCAGCCCCTCGGGCACATCGGTCAGCGCTATCTTCACCGCGATGCGCTGGGCGACCTTGGTGAAGTTGCCGGTGGCGTTGTCGGCCGGCAACAGGGCGAATTCCGAACCGCTCGCGGGCGAGATCTGCTCTATGCGGCCGGCAAGGCGTTCGCCCGGAAACATATCGACGGCGATCGTGACGGCCTGGCCGACCCGGACTTTGCCGAGTTGCGTTTCCTTGTAGTTCGCCACCACATAGACATTCGGCAGCGGAACGACGGAGATCACGCGCGTCCCAGCCGACACATACTGGCCGGCACGCACACTGCTCACATTGACGACGCCGTCGGTCGGCGCGATGACCTTGGTATAGCCAAGTTCGATTTCGGCAAGCTGAAGCTCGGCGCGCCGACTGGCAAGCTCGGCCAATGCTTGTTCGCGCTGCGTGCCCAACACGTCCAACTGTTGCCGCTCGGCATCGACTTCGGCCTGCTTCTCGATCATCTGGGCTTCGAAGCGGCGGATGGCGGCAAGCGCCTCTTCCAGCCTCTGGCCGGTCGACCAACCGTCGCGGGCGAGTGTCTTCTGCCGCCCATGCTCGGCGGCCGCGCGATCGCGGTCTGCGGCCGTCGCCTCAATGCTCGCTTGCGCCTGCGCGATGATGCGGTGCTGCAACTGTACGCGGCTATCGACATTGCGGATCGCAGCTTCAGCCGCCGATACCGCTGCCCGCGCACGGCTAACCTTTGCCAGATATTCGGCAGGATCGATCTCGGCCAGAATATCGCCGGCGTGCACCCGCTCGAAATCCCCAACGAGAACGGCGCGGACATGTCCGCCGATCTGCGTGCTAACCGGCGTTATGTCGGCGCGCAGATAGGCGTTGTCAGTCGATTGGTCGGTGAAACCGGCCACCCACTGCCCCCAGCCGAGCGGTATCACCGTGGCAAGACCTATGCCCATGACGATGACGGCGGCGCGCGTAAGGGCGAGATAGCTCCGCTTGCGGCGCGGCTTTTTCGTTTGCCTCGGCTCTTCGCTCTGCGACCGGCCGGTTGCTGGGGTCTGCATCGGAGCCGTTCGCTTGTCCTGAACGGGGAGTTCCGTGACGACTGCGTTCATTGCCGTAAATCCTTTGGGTCCGTTGGACCAGATCAAGATTTCGACAATATGAGCCCTGAGCGGCAATGAATGAAATGATCATTGAGCATTTGAGAAATGAATGCCATTCATGCAGATCAAAGATACCGGCGTCATTCTTCGACGCCATAGCGCCTGGCGCTTTCGATCAGCTCATTGCGCAGCCATTGCACCGACGGATGTGCGCCCATGGTGCGATGTGACAGCATGGAGATCTGAAACGCCGGCGCCTGGTAGGGCGGCTCCCGCCAGGTCAGGTCGAGTGCCTTGGCTGCGCGCTTGGCAAATTGCAGCGGCGTGAAGGCGAGCATATCGGTCGCGGCCACCAGCGAGGGCACGGCCAAAATGTGAGAAACGGTGGCTCCGACCTTGCGCACCAGGCCTTCGGCACCGAGCAAGGCCTCGATATGACGCGGATTGCTGGTGATATAGGCGCGCTCCAGTCCGCCCTGATCGATTGTCGCGCCGGCACCCGCCTGGATCTGATCAGAGATCAGAATGTCGATCTGCGGATAGAGCGAAAGTTCGCGCAGGCCGAAGGCGCCCGAGGCTGCGGGATGATCCCGGCGCATCAGCCAGACGCTTTGGTCCGAAAACAGCGGTTCGCTGACGAAGCGCGAGGGCGTCTTGCCGAAAACGCCGATGGCGACATGGATTGTCCCGCGATCGAGTTCCTCGGTGATGTTCATTTCACTGAGTGCGCGCACGCGGCAGCGGGCGTTCGGCGCCGCCTTGCGCATGCGCAACATCAAATCCGGGACAATCGTTGCGGTGATGTAGTCCGAGGTCGAGATCGAAAACTCGATCTCGGACGTTGCCGGAGTGAAAACCGGCTCGGACACCGCAGCCTCGATCTGGACGAGAGCCGGCTTGAACGATTGCGCCAATTCGGCCGCCCGGGGCGTCGGGTGCATGCCATCTGGACCGCGGATGAACAGTTCGTCGCCGATGATCTCGCGCAGTCGCGCCAAGGCATGGCTGACGGCCGATTGCGTCAGATGCAGGCGCTCGGCTGCCCGGGTGACGCCACGCTCGTCCAGCACCGCATTGAAGATCCGCACGAGATTGAGATCGAGATTATGAACGTCACGCATATTCGACATGGCCCTACTTCATTTGATTAATGTAGCCGGGCTTCGCATATCCCGCCAGTCAGATGCGCGCCGCCGCGGCGAGCGGGCTGGAGCGCGAACCCACGGGAAGGTGTGAAATGATGATGCAGGAAGACGCGCGGCAATGGCCTTGCCGGAATGAAACGGTCGCTGCCACTTTGAAGCCCGGTCAGAGGCTGCTTGCAGATGCCATCCTGTACCTGGCTTCGGTGAGCCTTTTATGGTGGATGGGAATTCCATTGAATTGAGCGAGACTGCGCCACGCACGACAGTCCACGCAAGAGAAGGGGCCGAGTGGAACAATGGACGACATCACTGCTAGGTCCGCAGTTCCACACTTCTGAGACTTTGCCTGTGAGGCGCCGGATCGCTGGGGCCATTGTTGGCCTTTTGATCTTGCGATCGCATACCCATGGCCGTTTAATGTGAGAAACCTAGCTGGCACCCACTTGGCTGAGGAGGGCCCGCGCTCATGAGGCCAATGAACGAAAAGCACCTCGCGGTTCTGCGCAGGCACATGGTCGAGGTGATTGCGATCTATGCCGACCTTGAAAGCGAAGAACTGGGCAAGGCGGCGTTCGATGAACGGGTGATGGCAGCGATGCTGCGGGTGCCCCGGCATCTCTTCGTGCCCGCACCGGCTGCGCCCTTTGCCTATCAGGACATGCCGCTGCCGATCGGCTTCGATAAAACCGTGTCGCAGCCCTTCATGGTCGCTCTCATGATCGATCTCCTTGATCCCCAACCGCATGAGGCAGTGCTCGAGATCGGCACCGGCTTGGGCTACCAAGCCGCAATCCTCGCGGAGCTCGCCGGGCAGGTTTGGAGCGTCGAAATCATCGAGGAATTTGCAAGCCATGCCGAGGCTCTCCTCCGAAGCCTCGGCATCTCAAATGTCGGCATTCGTATCGGCGATGGGTCTGGCGGTTGGCCCGAGCGCGCGCCATTCGACAAGATCCTGGTTACGGCGGCGGCCGAGGAGGCGCCGCCGGCTTTGATTGAGCAGCTCAAGCCAATGGGCCGTTTGGTTCTTCCTATGGGCTCTGAACAACAGTTCCTGACTGTCATTGATAAGGATTCGGCGGGACAACTCGAGACGCGGCAATTCATCCCGGTTCGGTTCGGCCGGCTCGAGACGGTCTGATGCCAGTGTGGCCATCTGGCGCAGTAGACCCCTCACATACTGTTCCGAGGATCGTTTACCACGCCCATGCAGACGCTCGGCTGATTGACAAAAATCCTGATGTGAGGGGATTTGAACCAAAAGCCAGCATCATTGCCTGCACGAGATTTGCCAAGGGTTTCAAGTTCGTGTTGACGTGCATGCGGGCGGAGCTGAAAATAGCAGAACCACGGTTTCTGGGTATTGTTCTGCCAGTCGGTGAAATCGAGTGCTGCGGCCAAGAATTGATGCGATCGATACATTATGCGACCTGGTATTCAGAACAAGAGCAATCACAGGTTTGAGGAATAAGGCGATGTAACGCGTCGCCTGCGAGGTTGGGGTGGCCCGCCCTTTTGCGATCGTCAGTGCCTCAGGCCCACTCACCACGTGATCGTCTCAGCAATCGCCGCACAATCCGTCACTAGTCAGCGCCGCCTTATTGCCGCCAGCTGACCGCTATCACCGATCATCGCGTGTCATCGCGCGGTTTGTCAGAAGCTGACGCGCGCGCCGATTTTGGCACCGGCCGACTGCGAGCCGTCACCTTCGATGTTGAACAGCAGCGAGAAGTCGAGGTCCCAGTTGTCGTTGTTGGAAAGCGCAAGCCCGGCCGAGACCCTTCCGAACAGACCTTCGCCATCGAGCGAGGCAAAGCCGACATCCGCGCCGACCGTTGGCGACAGGGTCAACCCGTTTTCCAATTCCAGCGTCCGCTCGACATCGAAGCCGATGCTCAAGCGGGCTTGTTCCTCGATGAAGCCCTTTAGATCGATCGTCTCGCCGATCGCGTTCTTCACGGTGTAATCGTCAGTCTCCTCGTTGAAATAGACGGCTCTGAGTTTCGGCGTCAAAACGGTGATCTCGTCGAGTTGCCATTCGCCGGTGAGCTTCACATCCGCCAGCCAGCGGCTTGTATCGAAGCCGCCACGGAAAATGCCGGTGTTGATGTCGTTCGACGAGCCGCCGTAGAGCAGGTTCGCATCGAGAAAAACATTCTGCCCGATTTCGAACGAGGCATAGGGACCGGCGAGCCAACCGTTGCCGGTCAGTTCAGCGTCCTCGTCGGTCGGATCCGTCATGTAATCGTAGTGGACCGAGAGGCCGACCAGCGCGCGGTCACTGAGGAGATAATCGGCGCCGGCGGAGAACAGGGCGAAATTACCCCATTTGTCGCTTTTGTCATCTTCGTCCTTGTGGAACAGGAAGCTACCGTTCACCCAGATGTCAAAGAGCCGGTCAGTCTTCACGAAGGTTTGGCCGGCTGCAGCCGCCTCGGCTGCATCACGCGCTGCCTGGATCTGGGCGAGGCTGGAGGAGAAGCCGAGCCGTGCGCCCTTGTCCGAGGGCGTTACAGCCGTCGTCACCGGATCGGTACTCGTCGCAGCCCGGCGTCGATCGAGAAGGCCCGGCACCTTGACCGTTGACGACAGCAGGTTCTGCCGGTTTCGGACGAAGTCGCGCACGAGGCTGTCGATCTCCTCCCCGGCCGCCACACGATCGAGCGCGATCTTGTAGGTGACACGCCCGACATTGGAGGAGCCGATCGCGCTCTGCAGCGTGTAACCAACAACGGCAGGGCCGGAATAAGAAGGGTTCGGCGTGAACTTGAGGTAAAAGCCGACCGGCGTGAAGCTGCCGGCAGCGGCGAGTTCACCCTCGATGATCTCGGCCGCGCCGGCGATCGGCGGCGAGACCGAGGCGACCGCGGCGCCGATGAACGGGCCTCCGGTGGCGCCGCTGTTGAGGTACACGTTATTCGGTGTCGAGCCGGCAGGGACCTCGACGAAGATATCCGGCGCGGTGACGGCGCGGGCCTTCAGTTGCAGGCTATAAGCCGCCGATCCGCTGGCACCACGGCTGTCAGCTACCCCGATGGTGAAACGATAGGTATCGGGCGTCGCATCATTGGCGAGCGGCCCGGTCAGTTCGCCGGTGGAGACGTTGAGAACCATGCCTTTCGGCAGGTCGCCGCTCTTGACGCTGTAGACCAGAGCGCCAACCCCGCCGGTCGTCGAAATGCGCGAAGAATAGGCTTCGCCGACCATCGCATCCGGCAGTGCGCCGGCGGACGGGCTAAAGACGAAATTGCTGGAGACGACGGCGATCTGGTAGCTCGCCTGACCTGTCGCGCCGTTGGCGTCCGTCGCCGTCACGGTGAAACGGAAGTCGCCATCGCCGGTCGGCCGTCCGGAAATGGTTCCACTCGACCCGTCCAGCGTCAGCCCCCCCCGGCAGAGCACCGGACGCGATCGTGTAGCTGTAGGGCGCCGTTCCCGTGCTCGCCGTTATGCTCTGGCTGTAGGAAACGCCGGGGATTGCATTGGCGAGTGTGCCGCCAGGTGGCGAAAACGCCAGGACCGGCGGCGAGACCGTCACTGTGATCGTCGCGGGCGCAGACGTCCCCGTTGCGTTCGTCGCCATATAGGTAAAGCTGTCAGTGCCCGAGTAGCCGGCCGCCGGCGTATAAAGGATCGAGGTGCCTGACACCGACGCGGCTCCGTGGACCGGCGCGCTCGCAAGCGCGACGGACACAGCCGCTCCGCCGGAAAGATTGGGCGTAATGGCGTTTGCTTCCGAATTCGCGGCGATGGTGACAGAAACCGCACCGGCAGATGGTGCCTGAACGGCCACGGCCAGACTGTAGGCCGCATCGCCCGTGGCGCCGTTCGCGTCGGTCGCCGTGACGGTGAAGGTCGCCGGTCCGTCAACTGTCGGCGTCCCGGAAAGGCGGCCATCGCCGGCGAGCGTCAAGCCCGCGGGAAGCGCTCCGGCAGTGATCGCGTAGCTATAGGGCGCCGTTCCATTCGCAGCCGTGATCGTCTGATCGTACGATTGCGCGACCGTCGCACCGGCAAGCGCGCCTGGCGCCGGCGTGAAGGCGAGCGTCGGCGGCGACACCGTGACGGTAACCGTCGCCGTCGCCGACGTGCCCGTTGCGTTCGTCGCAGTGTAGGTGAAACTGTCGGCGCCCGAGTAACCGGTCGCCGGCGTATAGCTGATTGTGGTTCCCGTTACGTTAGCTGCACCATGCGATGGCGCCGCGACGATAGCGACAGACGCGGCTGCGCCGCCGGAAAGATTGGGCGTGATAGTATTGGCGGACGAATTGGCCGCAACCGTTGCAGTCGTGGCACCCGCGATCGGTGCCTGGATGCGAACGGTCAGGCTATAACTGCTGGTCCCGGCCGCGCCGTAGCTGTCGGTCGCCTGCACCGTGAAATTGAACGCGCCATCAGCCGTCGGGGTACCGGTAAGCGCACCGGTCGAAGTGTCGAGCATCAAGCCGCCCGGAAGCGCACCGCCGGCGATCGCAAAGCTATAGGGCGCCGTTCCGCCGCTGACACCAAAGCTCTGAGTGTAGGCCGTCGCCACGGTCGCGACCGGCAATGCGCCGGCGGCCGGCGTGAAGGCGAAAATCGGCGCCGAAACCAGGAAGGACTGGCTGACATTCGGGGCAGCCAGATAGGAACCGTTGCCCGGCTGCGATACTTCGATGGTGCAGGTGCCGCCATTGCGGAAGGTCAAGGCGCCGCCTGGCGTGATCACGCAGACGCTTGACGTCAGCGATTGGAAGACTGGGGTGAGCCCGGAGTCGGCGCTCGCGCTCAGCGTCACGGGTGCCGCATAGTTCTGCGGGCCGGGATTGGCGAAGGTGATGGTTTGTGACGCCTTCGGGATGACCGCGTTGGAGGCAGAGGACGCCGGACCCGTGCCAGCGCTGTTGGTCGCAGTCACCGTGAATGTATAGCTGATGCCGTTGGTAAGGCCGCTCACGGCAATCGGGCTCGATGCGCCGGTCCCCGTGATGCCGCCAGGGTTTGACGTGACGGTATAACCGGTAATCGTCGCACCGCCCGTGCTCAACGGTGCGGCGAAGGATACCATCGCCTGAGTGTCGCCGGCGGTCGCAGAAGCCGCCGTCGGTGCACCCGGCACGATAGGATTGACGGCGAAGCTTTGTGCGACCGCCGGTGCGGGGAGGTAGGTGCCATCGCCCGACTGAGAGGCTTCAATGGTGCATATACCGGTCTGCTGGAAGGTCAGCGTTCCGCCGGGAGTAACCGTGCACACCCCCGTGGTCGAGGACGCAAAGGCAACGGGCAGACCGGAACTCGCGTTCGCCGCCAAAGTCGGAGCGGTGCCGAAGTTCTGCGCGCCCGGATTGCCGAAGGCAATCGTCTGGGACGACCTCGGCGTGACCGCATTGGATGCGCTGGACGCCGGACCCGGCCCAGCGCTGTTGGTCGCGGTCACGGTGAATGTATAGCTGGTGCCGTTGGAAAGGCTGGGCACCGTGATCGGGCTCGACGGTCCCGTTCCCGTGAAGCCGCCCGGACTTGAGGTGACGGTATAGCTGGCAATCGTCGCACCGCCCGTGTTCGAGGGCGCGGTGAACGAGACAGTGGCGGCCGCGACACCGGCCGTTGCGCTCGCGCCTGTCGGCGCACCAGGGGCGACCGCGTTGACGGTGAAAGTCTGTGTGACCTGCGGCGCGGCCAAGTGGCTGCCGTCGCCCGCCTGGTCGGCATTGATGGAGCAAGGACCGGCGAGGTGGAAGGTCAACTGCCCGCCCGGGCTGACCTCGCACACCGCGGCGGAAGACGACGTAAAGGTAACCGTCAGTCCGGAACTCGATGCTGCCGTCAATGTGGGTGTTGTGCCGAAGTTCTGTGCGCCCGGATTGGCGAAGGTGATGGTTTGCGGCGCCTTCGGTGTAACCGCGTTGGAAGCGCCTGACGAAAGGCCCGTGCCGGTGCTGTTGGTCGCGGTCACAGTGAATGTATAGCTGGTGCCGTTGGAAAGGCCGGGCACCGTGATCGGGCTCGACGGTCCCGTTCCGGTGATGCCGTCCGGATTTGAGGTTACGGTGTAGCTGGTGATCGGCGTGCCGCCGCTAAAAGCGGGTGCAGCAAAGCTCACATCTGCGCTGCTGTCACCGCCTGTCGCCGCAGCGGCGGTCGGTGCGTCAGGAACCGTAGCAGCCACGGTGATGCTGTAGCTCTCAGTGGCGGTCCGGCTATGCGCATCGGTCGCTGTGACCGCAAAGTTGAAAGTACCCGCAAGCGATGGCGTGCCGCTGATCGCAGCGGTCGATCCATTCAGTGTCAAGCCCGGCGGAAAGGTTCCGGACGCTACCGAATAGACGACCGTGCCCAGTCCGTCCGTCGCCGTGATCGACGTCTCTGAATAGGCGACACCTGCGGTAGCACCGGTCAACGCGCCCCCCGGCGTCAACGTCATCGGCGGTGCCGTGATCGTGATCGAGTAACTGGCAGCTGCCGTGCCTGCGGTTGCGGCCGTCGCCTTGATCGTGAAGTTTGCCGTGCCATACCCGGCCGCCGTCGGGGTGCCGGAAATCGTGCCCGTCGAGGGGTCCAGAACAAGGCCATTGGGAAGCGCACCCGCCGTCACCGCATAGGTGATCGTCCCCAAGCCGCCGCTCGCAGACACCGATGCCCCCGGATAGGCCACGTCAACGACGCCTCCCGCCAAGGCACCGCCCGCTGGCGCCAGCACCACCGGCGGCTCTGCGATCGTGATCGAGTAGTTCTTCGAATCCGACCCGACGGTTGCCGCGGTGGCCTTCACCGTGAAGTTTGCGGTTCCGAACGCGCCGGCCAACGGCGTGCCGGTGATGGCGCCAGTCGAGGCATTGATGCTGAGGCCCGCCGGCAACGAACCGGATGTCAAGGCGTAGGTGATCGCGCCAACGCCGCCCGTGGCCGAAATCGAACTGTTCGCATAGGCAACGCCGACCGTTCCAGCCGACAGGGCTCCGTTCGCCGGTGACAGCACCACCGGCGGCGCGGCCACCGTGATGGAGTAATTTGCAGAAGCCGAACCGGCGGTCGCGGCGGTCGCTGTCACCGTGAAGTTCGCCGTGCCGGTCGCTGCGGCGGTCGGCGTCCCGCTGATCGCGCCCGTCGATCCGCTCAGCGCGAGGCCAGCTGGCAATGAACCTGCCGTCACCGCATAGGTGATCGTACCCGAGCCGCCGCTGGCCGAGATGGACGTGTTAGAATAGGCTGTGCCCACCGTACCGCCGGAAAGCGCCGAACCGCTCGCCGGCGACAGGCTCACGGGTGGGAAGGCATTGATGGTGATCGTTATACTTTGTGTCTTGAAGTGCACGCCGCCGGTCGAGATCGTCGTGCTATCCTGCGTCTTCAAGATGAACGTCGAGCTGCCAGCCGCCGTCGGCGTACCGGACAGCAGCCCGCCGGTCGAAAGGCCCAACCCGGCCGGCAGGGTGCCGCTGTCGCGTGTGTAGGTGTAAGGCGCGGTGCCGCCGGAAGCAGAAAACTGCAGGCTGTAGGGAACGTTGACCCCTCCATCTGGCACGCTGCTCGGAGTGACAACGATCGTCGGCGCTGCAATCGCCGGATTATAGCTCTTGTCGACCGCGTTGGTCGCGGGGGTTGTCGAATCGACCACATGCACTGTGAAACTATAGCCTCCAGAGCCGGTCGGCGTTCCCGAGATAACACCGGCCGCCGAGAGCGTGAGGCCGGGCGGCAATACCGTCCCGCCACCCAGAGAATAGGTATAGGGGCCGGTGCCACCGGTGGTGCTCAGCGTCTGATTGTAGGGGACACCGATCGCGGGCGTCGGCAGACTTGCCGGCGTTACCGTCAACGGCGAACTCGACGGCGCCACCGTCACGTTAAAGGTAACCGGCGACGTGACACTTTCATCGTAGACGACAAAGCTGTCGGACGTCGCCCCATCCCCATTGTTGGTGTAGATGAGAGCATTGGTGTTCGTCGGCATACCGAATGTCAGGCTGCCATGAGCCGGAGGCGTCACTGCGGGCTGAATGAAGCCCCATACCGAGCAGGTAATGATGCTGGTCCCGCCCGATACCACCGAGATGTTCTGGGTTGTCCCGCAGGCCCCCGCTCGCGCGGCGGACACGGGCCACAGCGTCGCCAGGCATAGGAACACGAGGAAACCGAGAAAAAAGGCGAATGGCCCGCGGTCACCGCGCACCAGGCCTGCCCGACCAAACGACTGCTGAAACATATCTCGCCCCCGTGCGCACTGCACGCCACATGACGGAGTCCATCGTCACGATCAGTCCGTTCACCGCCTCGCCGACTGACTGACATGTAATTTTGAGTCACACAACCCAGAATCGCACCACTTCTACGGGAAGTCTAAAAAAAAGTCCCTTGGACCCCCCTTCCTAATATGCCCGTTATAGGAGAGAGTGCCCGCGGGGATAAATCCAGAGTCGTCAAGCTTCGTTGGGATGGGGACAACCATGGCCGAACCATTTGTTGGACAGATCATGATGGGCGGATTCGGCTTCGCGCCGCGATCTTTTGCGCTTTGTAATGGTCAGATCCTGGCGATCAACCAGAACCAGGCCTTGTTCTCCTTGTTGGGGACGGCATACGGCGGCAACGGTACCACCACATTTGCTCTGCCAAATCTGCAGGGCCGTACGCCGGTAGCGTTCGGCGAGTCGGCCGATCCGAGCTGGCGGCCTCCGGCCTATGGGATCGGCGAGGTCGGCGGCACCGAGACCGTGACTCTGAACTCGCAACAAATTCCGGCCCACACGCATATCGGCAACGGCGCGACGGCCGACGGCAAGGAGCGGAACCCGGAAGGCAAACTCTTCGGCACCACTTCCGTGCCGATCTATGCACAGACTGGTGGAGCGCAGGTGCTACTGTCCCCGCAAAGTGTCGTGCCGACAGGCGGCGGACAGCCGCATTCCAACGTCCAACCATACAACGTCATCAATTTCTTCATTGCGCTTTCGGGCATTTACCCGTCCCGCAATTGAACCCAGCCGCCGGAGATCAAGAATGAGCACTCCCTATGTCGGGGAAATACGGATGTTCGGTTTCCACCGCGTGCCGACCGGGTGGCAGGCCTGCGACGGCTCACTGCTTTCGATAGCGGAATATGAGACACTGTACACGCTGATTGGCACCACCTATGGCGGGGACGGGGTAAGTACCTTCGCCGTGCCGGATCTGCGCGGCCGCGTGCCTCTTCACTGGGGCAACGGACAAGGCCTGACACCGCGCGTTCTCGGCCAAGTTGGCGGTTCCGAGAGCGTGACCCTTCTAAGCACGCAGCTGCCGTCACACAGCCATCCGATGTTCGCGACGACGGCGACGGCCGAGGCCACGAAGGTCGCTTCAACGGTCGAACTCGGGACGTGGCGAGCGATACGCTATATGCCACCGATACGTCCAACCTTGTCGGTTCCAAGACCTCTTCGAACTCCACCCTGCCTACAGGCAACACCCTGCCCCATGACAATGCAATGCCGACGTTGACGGCGCAGTTCTGCATCGCCACCTACGGCGTTTTTCCGTCACAAGGCTGAGCCGAACCGCCATTTCACGATAAGGGGAATAAAGAATGTCAGAGCCTTTCATGGGTGAAATTCAGCTATTCGGTTTTGGTTTCGCGCCCACTGGTTGGGCATTTTGCAACGGAGCGCTGTTTCCGATCCAGCAGAATCCGGCGCTGTTCTCTCTGCTGGGTGTGACCTATGGAGGCAATGGCACCACCAATTACCAGTTGCCCAACTTTACCGGACGCGCCGCATGCACCCAGGGCGCAGGACCCGGCCTGAGTGCGCGCGAGATTGGGGAAGCATTCGGCGAAAACAATGTCACGCTGAACTCGGCTGAAATGCCGGCACATTCCCACGCGTTCACGATCTACAATCAGCCCGACACTTCAAAAAAGGCGAACACGCCTTCTGCCGGCAATTCGCTGACCCTGCCCACCCAGAGCCAGATTATGGCTATAGACGCCCAGCCGTATGCGCAGTTTGCTCCGACGATGATTGGCTCTGCCGGCAACGGCCAGCCGCATGAAAATCGACAGCCCTATCTCGCGGTGAATTTCTGCATTTCCCTCGCGGGCGCCTTCCCGTCGTTCGGATGATGCCGCCCGTCGAGATCGCCGAGATTGGCTTTCCGGCGCGGCGCGATCCTTCCCGCCTGTCGGTGGCAAACATCGCCCTGCGCCGCGCCACATCCGAGGATTTTCCGTTTCTGCTACAGCTCTACCGGTCGTTTCGAGCGGACGAACTGGCGGCGGTGCCTTGGTCAATCGAACAGAAACACGCCTTTCTCCAACAGCAGTTCCTGTTCCAGCATCGCCACTACATCGCGACGTTTCCCGATGCAGATTTTCTCGTTGTCGAGATCGAAGGCGAGCCAGTCGGCCGCGTCTATCTTGATGCGACGAAGGAGCGCTGGCTCATCGTCGACATCGGACTGCTGACGGAATGGCGCCGTCAAGGCCACGGAACCACGCTGTTGGCGGCCATCCAGCACGAGGCGACGGTGTCCGATTGCGAGGCCGTCGTCCTGCATGTCGAGCAGCATAACTTCCGGGCGCAGGCTCTCTACCACCGTCTTGGTTTTCGAGCCGAGGAGAATGGTGGTTCACACGTCCAGATGGAATGGTCTTGCTGCAACCTCGCCGAGACTGGGCGTCTCTGACCGCCTTTCACCTCATCAATTGAATACGGCCTGGTAGACGATGCCCTGCTTGTCCCTGGCGACCGGTACGAGGAAGATCTCCAGCGCGCCGAGCGACGCATTCCTCAGGCGGTAGATCTGCTGCGGCAGGACGATCGCCGAATTGCTGCGGAACACCAGGGAAAAAGGCGCGCGCCGCATGCCAGGCAGGATCTGTGTTGTGCCCGGAGAAGCTTCCGCCAAGGTCAGCGGCACGGTGCTCTCGCCAAGAGACAGATCAAACGCCTGGCCGACACAACCCGCAAAATTTTGAAGCGTCAGAAGTTCCATGCGCTGTTCTCCCCGATGATTCCCGCTTAGGTCGATGGCTGTACACTTACAGCATTGCGGTTGAGCGCAAAAGACTTCGGGCATCTCGAGTTCTTTCGCTCTTATGAAAGCGAACGCTAGCGTTCCCCTTGTACATTCAGCGAAATTTTCAGCACAGAACAAGAACATCGGCTGCACTGTTCCCTTCGCTTCGTTTGGTGGGTGTCGCGCGCCAATTTTGTCGACAAATTGCCTACATATAAAATATATAAAATCGACAGATGGGTTTTAGCCTCGTACATTGGCAACGCCTCAAAGATTCTGACACAGGAGCCGACATGCCTTTGCCATCCCGCCCTGCCTCGATCTCCGCTACGGAAAGACATGCGCGACTGGGAAGATTGCGCGAAAACATGGAGGCTGCCGGTTTCTCAGCCGTTCTGATCGGAGCGACAGAAAGCCTTCGCTATTTCACCGGCCTTCTCTGGCATCAAAGCGAACGTCTCCTCGGTGCGCTGGTGACACCCACGACACTTACGTACATCGTTCCGGGTTTCGAGCGCAGTCGCGTGGAAACACTGCCGCACTTGCCTGGCGAAATCGCCACTTGGGAGGAAGAGGAAAGCCCCGCTCGGCTCATTGCTTCACTGCTTGCAGCCACTGACAAGCTTGCGCTCGACGATGCGCTGCCGCTGTTTGCCTATCATGAACTCGTCAGGGATCTCGGCGTTGATCGCATCGGCGATGGTGCTCGTTTGATCCGTGATCTCAGGCTGTGCAAGTCAGCAGCCGAAATCGCGCTGATCCAGTACGCGATGGACCTCACCCTCGAGGTTCACAAACGCGCGCACATCATGATGGAGCCTGGCATACGGGCATCCGATGTCGTGCGCTACATCGATGAACAGCATCGCGCGCTCGGCGCCTCCGGTGGCTCGACCTTTTGTATCGTATCATTCGGAACCGCCACATCCCTGCCTCATGGGGCAGATGGCGACCAGGTGCTTGAGAAGGGACAGGCGATCCTCGTCGATACGGGCACACGCATCGACGGCTATCACTCGGACCTCACCCGCACCTACATGCTGGACGAGGCGGATGCAGAGTTTGCGCGCGTCTGGTCGATCGAGCGTGAGGCACAACAGGCGGTCTTCGAAGCCGCGCAGATCGGCGTGGAAGCCCGCTTGCTGGATGACGCGGCCCGAGCGGTGCTCGTGCGCGCAGGCCTTGGTCCGGATTATAGACTACCGGGCTTACCCCATCGGGCCGGTCATGGTCTGGGCCTCGAGATCCACGAGGAACCTTACATCGTGCGCGGTAACGACACGCGCCTTCGTGCCGGCATGTGCTTCTCCAACGAACCGATGATCGTCGTACCAGGTCAGTTCGGTATCCGGCTCGAAGACCACATATTCATGTCTGACACTGGACCGCGCTGGTTCACGCAACCCGCCACCGGCCCAACTCAGCCCTTTGCGTGAACGACATGACTGCGCTCGGGGGCATGATGCCATCGGTCCAGGCCGATGAAGCCTGCGACGAACTGGCTGACTGGCCGATGATAGAGCACTCGCGGCGGTCCAGCCTGTTCAATGACGCAGCGCGCTTAGCCGAGGCGCGGACAGCCGGGCCGGTTGGCAAATGCGACTGTCACGAACCGCCCGCGCCGTTCGCCATCGATGACGATTTGTCTGCGTGTCACGGCCTGAATTTCCGGATCACGTAGTCCAAGTCTCGATGCACGACGAAGCGCTTGCCGCTCGCTACAGCCGGGCCGCTCGTACTCGTCCTCGTAGTATCGACGGTCTAGATCTCTATCGCGCAACTCAGGACGTCCGTCCGGGCCGATGTAGAGGTCGAGGGACTGCGCCGACGACGTGGATGAAACGGCTGAGAGGGCGCCGACCGAGAGCAGGCCTGCCGCCAAAAGATTATGAATGGACTTTTGCATGTCCGCCTCCTCAATAGAGTTCAGTTGAGCCTATTGAGAACTGAACGACAAAGGCCAGGTAAGGTTCCCCGGCATCAACGGCGGTTGCCGCGCTCGTCCTTCGTATGACAATCGTGAAGGCGGCAACCATTGGACGTTTCATGCGATCGCTGCCGGTTGGCATCACCCCCTTCGTCTGCCCTTTCCCGCACCAATTTCTTACACGGAACAATATCGCCGGCAGGGAATGACCCACTCCGCAGACAGCCCCAATCAGACCGAGGTTCAGCCGCATTCTCACATTTAACCTGGCTACGACCGGCTGTCGCATTGGAGAGGCTATAGATGCCGCTCAAACCGGCCGACGATCGCGCCGGTGCGCAGGCGCTCAAACAGAGCGGCGAACCCACGCAGATACACATCGCGCTGCGCCACTCCCCAAGTTCGCTGGTTGTAGCGGCCGATTTCCTTCACATCCTCACGAGCAAGCGGCGTGATCGCCAATTCAGGCATGCGCCGATTCTTGGTCGATTTCGTCGAAAATCGCAGTCAGATCAAAGGGGACACAAGCGCCCGCGTCGGCCTGACGCCAGGCAGTTTCCAGCGCCTCGCGCAGTTGCGGCAGCTTCACCGCATCCGATTCTTCCGCCGCAATCTTGAGACGCAGCGCTTCGCGGATCACCTCCGAGGCATTGTTGTAGAGACCCGACGCCACCTTATCACGGACATATTCATCAAGCTTTTCGGTCAAAGAGACATGCATGTGTGCATCCTTTCGCCACCCAATCCTACAAGGATTGACAATCTTTGTGAACGATCAGGGTGCATCGGTCAGTTCACGCGCCCAGCAGGACTAGCACCAGGACGACGAGAGGACGGCATGCTTCGGAGAGTTGCCCCCGCCCCTGCGCCCCCGTCGGCGATTCGGAGCGCAGCGAACGAGAGAGTTGATTCTCGACGTGTTCCACAACCGCCGCTTTGATACCGATGTCCTGACGCTCCGCTACCATCGGTGTCGCGGCCAGAGTATCTATGGATCGGGTGTTCCGATAGCAGCGTGCCGGCCGACGTCATCGCCGGCCTCGAGTCTGGCGAGGTGTTCTTGCACCGCAACGTCCCAACTTGATCGATCCGACTGACCCATGCTGTCCGTCGTGGAATATGCTGTCAATCAGCTTGGCGTTAAACACATCATCATATGCGGTCACTACGGTTGCGGCGGCATTCGCGCAGTTGTCAGCGGTGAAGCACTCGTTGCCCATTTGAAGTGCGACCCGACACCGTCTTCGACTCGATAAGCCATCGCACTGGTGTGCGCCTATTCACGTGTCAGAAAATGGAGGTTGCCGCCCAGATCGGAAACGACGAGCCGCCGCTCGTCCCAGACGAGGACGGACACCGGTCGTGTCAAAGCGTCGAGAATGATCTTTCGGCTGCCCGTCATTGTGTCGAGTCTGAGCAAACGACCGCTACCCTTCCGGAAACCTTCCGGCTGATCGTGGATACCATGTTCGAGAACAAGCATCGCTCCATCATTGTCGAAGGCGATAGCAACGGGCGCATTCAGGCCATCGACGTCAAGTCGCGGATTTGACGCGCCACCGGTTTCGGGGATCGATACGATCTTTCCAGCACCGGCAAGGAAGGGAAAGCCGCCGAACAGCGCGACATAAAGGCGCCGGTCGCGCAGCCCGATCCCTGTCGGCACAGCATCGACTTCATAGCTGTTCCCGGTCGCAAACTCTGTCGGCGAAAGATCCTGCAGTGCCGTCGCCGCCTCGGCCATACGGCGGAACGTCATGATCGTGTTCTTCTGCCCGTCCGTTTGCACCCGTTCGACGCTGTTTCGCGCGGCATCGATCACGTAGTAAACGCCGTTCGCCAAGATGAAGTCGAACGGATTCCAGAAATCGCTGCTGATGACGCGGACCGCGCCAGCCCCATCGATCGCAATGAGGGCGTGATCATACGGGCCTGCGTCGGAGTTGGCCGGCGTCCACCCTTGGGCGACGACAAGAACGTTACCGGCACGCACGACACGGTAGGGACCGGTCGGGTCGCCGATCACATCGAGGCCATGCGAAAAGACCGGACCGAATGCGACGAGCTTACCCTCCGCGTCGCGGCGATAAAGACGGCCGCTGGCCAGATCGGTGACGAGCAGAACCTCGCCGTCGCGGGACATGCCGGCGAACGCGGCACCCGGCAGGTTAACGGTCTCTAGCCGGTAGCCGGGTGCGACTGCCGGCTCTGCGCTAGCGCCGACTGCCAGGAACAGAAGACTTGCAACGATTGTCAAGCCGCGGAGCGAATGCATCGGAAGCCACCATTGGCTGAGAAACGAAATTCCGGATTGTAGGCGAGGCGATAGGTCGTCGTAAGGTGGCGTGCATCGCTGTTCCAGGAGCCACCGCGAAGCACGCGGTATAGCCCCGTAACGTTTGCCGCAGCCCCACCGTCATAGGGCGCGTAAACATCGCTGGTCCACTCCCAGACATTGCCGACAAGATTGAGGACGCCATCGCTGTTTGCACCATCGGCGAAGGACTCTGCTGGCGCGGTCATCGGATAACCGTCGCGCGCGTCGCCGGAGCAGCAGATATCCGCGCCGGAATTTGCCCGCACCAAGTCCCCAGAGGCCGTGCCCCACGGAAATGCGCTGCCCGTCGTTCCGCGTGCCGCTCTCTCGTATTGTTGCTCCGACGGCAGCGCCAACCCGTAGTGACTGCAAAAAGCATCGGCGTCTCCCCAACTCACCCCGACGACCGGCCGGTCGTCCAATCCCAGAACCGGGTGATTTGCGTAGAAGGCGGGGCGGTGACCGGTCTGATCGATGAAGCGTCCGTATTGTCGGTTCGTGATCTCGGTACGGTTGATCGCAAAGGCCCGCCCCCACAGAACGCGGCGCGGGTGTTCATTTTCGGGGCCGTCGTCACGACCGAAGACGAACGCGCCGGCAGGGATCTCGATCAGCGGATTGCCGTCGATGGGACCGGCATCGGCGGCGGCCGCGGCGAATGCCACTGTGATTGCAATCGCCGCCGTCCAGATGTCAGAAGTCGACACGGTATTGTGTCCCTCCATCGAACAGAAAGACGCGATCTGTCGCAACCTTCACGCCGATCCGCTGATCAATCTGGCCAGCGAAGTTCTTGTCGGCGCGCAAAGTCATCAGTTGGCCGCCTAACTGCAGGCTTACAAGCGTGTTCTCGCCCGTGAGCTCCACCGAATAGATCGGCGCAACCAGATTGACGTCGGCATCCTCGGCTCCGGCCGCATGGACGTCCTCTGGACGCACACCGAGAACGGCGGAAGAGATGTTTGCCCGCCCAAGACCCGCCACCCTTAGGCCGGCCCTAACGAACACGCCGTTTGTCACCTCCCCGGGGATCAGATTCATCGGCGGCGAGCCGATAAATCCGGCAACGAAGAGGGTGCGCGGATCGTTGTAGATTTCCCTCGGCGTTCCGAGCTGCTCGATCACGCCCTTGTTCATCACGGCCACGCGGTGGGCGAGTGTCATCGCCTCTATCTGATCGTGGGTGACATAGATCGTCGTGACCTGCAGTTCATGCTGGAGATGCTTCAGCTCGGCGCGCATTTGAGTACGAAGCTTGGCGTCGAGATTGGAAAGCGGCTCGTCCATCAGAAAAACACGTGGCGTGCGGACGATGGCGCGGGCGAGTGCCACGCGCTGGCGCTGACCGCCGGAGAGTTCCTTCGGCAGACGCGACAACATCGTGTCGAGTTCAACGCGCCGCGCGACCTCGGCTATTCGTCGCTTGTATTCGGCTGGGGGCACTTTGCGGATCTTCAGTGGATAGCCGATATTGTCCTCGACACTGAGGTGCGGATACAAGGCATATGACTGGAAGACCATCGCGACGTCGCGATATTTTGGAAGGACGCCATTGATGCGTTCCGCATCGATGTAGATATCGCCCGATGTCGCCTCCTCGAGACCGGCAACCATGCGCATCGTCGTCGTCTTGCCGCAACCGGAGGGGCCGAGCAGGACGAGAAACTCCTTGTCCCGGACCTCTAGATTGAAGTCGGCGACCGCGATGAATTCGCCGAACTTCTTGGAGACATTGGTGAACGTGACGGACGCCATGGTCTCACCCCTTGACGGCCCCGAGAGACAGCCCCCGGACAAGATGCTTCTGAACGATGAAAGCGAAGATGACGATCGGCACGCAGGCCATGAACCCGGCGGCGCTGATTTCCCCCCAATAGGTCTTGTACTGCGTCACCCGCCCGGCGATGCCGATCGGAAGCGTCTGCGACTGCTCGGTGAGCGTGATGATCAGGGAAAGCAGGAACTCGTTCCACGAGATGATCAGGCAGAAGATGGCCGTCGCCGCGAGCCCTGGACGCGCGAGCGGCAAAGCGACATGCAGGAATGCGCCCCAGCGCGTGTCCCCGTCGACGATCGCGGCCTCTTCCAGTTCGACCGGCAGGTCCTGGAAATAACTCTTCATCATCCACGTCGCGAACGGCAGGTTGAAGGCGGTATAGGCGACGATGAGCGCCGACTTCGTGTTGAGCATGTCGAAGTAGTTGAAAAACAGGTACAGCGGAATGATGCTGACGATAGGAGGCATCATGCGCGTCGAGAGGATCCAGAACGAAATCTGCTTTCGCCACTGCCACGGATAGCTGAAGCGCGCCAAGGCATAGCCAGCCATCGTGCCAAAGCCTACGGAAATGATCGTGGTTCCGGCCGCAACGAGCAAGCTGTTCAATGCGTAGCGCAGGAACGGCCGCTGGATGAACGCTTCGTCGTAGTGCTTCAATGTCGGGTTGCGCGGCAGCCATTCGGGCGGTACTGCGAAGATGTCGATGTCGAACTTGAACGAATTCGCCGCGATCCAATAAACGGGAAACAGCGTCAAGATCAGCGCGATGAGGATCGCCAGATAGGCGGATAGTCTGAGAAGCATCTCCCGGACCCGGCTGCGTGTTCTTATCGTCGCCATCGTCGCCTCACTCCGCCAGCCGCATGCGCTTCATGAACCAGGTGCTCAGCACGATCGTCACGAACAGCACGAAGAGCGAGATCGCCGCAGCGTAGCCGGGATCGGCGAAGCGGTAGGCGACCTGATAGATGTATAGACTCAAGACCTTCGTTCGGTCTGCCGGACCTCCCCCCGTCAGGATGAAGACCAGGTCGAAAAGGCGCAGCGCATCCATGACGCGCAGGAGCAAGGCAATGGCGATGACCGGCTTCAGGAAGGGCAGCGTCAGATCCCAGAACTGCCGCCATGACGAGGCGCCGTCGAGCGCTGCGGCCTCGTAGGGTTCGACCGGCAGGCTTGCCAGCCCCGCCAACATCAGAAGAAAAATGAAGGGCGTCCACTGCCAAACATCGGCAACGATGATCGAAAACATCGCGAGGTTCACGTCGCCCGCCCAGGCTTGCAGTGGAAGACCGAGACGGAACATGATTTCGTTGAGAACGCCAAACTGTGGCTCGTAGATGATCTTCCAGGTGATCGCGACGGCGACCGGCGGCAGCATCATGGGGATCATCAGGACGGTTTTGAGAAAGGCTAGTCGGCGGATGAATTTATCGAGGAGCAGCGCCAGGCCGAGACCGAGGAGGAATTCGGTCGTCACTGCCACTACTGTAAAGACAGTCGTGTTCCAGAGTGCGACGTGAAATTGCGTGTCGGAAAGCAGTCGAGCAAAATTGTCGGTGCCGACGAACTCCCAGGGCAGATCGGGGTTCGGGCTGATTTTGTGAACCGCGGCATAGAACATATAGAGGCTGGGAAAGATCGTCAGCCCGAGCAATATGAGGACCGTTGGCGCAAGCATGAGGATCCGCAAATGGCGCTCTGCCCAACGCTCCAGACCGCCGCCCATGCGAAGCGGCGTGGTCAATGTGCCTTGATCGGGCGTCAACATCTCCCTCCCGTGAACAGCTTGTCCATACGCACCTCAAACCCCGCGAGCGCTACGGGTAATTGCCGTCACCACCATGGGAGCGGGGCCCAAAAACCCCGCTCCGCGCAGATCGCATCGCCGCCTATTTAAGGCCCGTAATCTCTTCGACTGCTGCCTGTGAGCTCTTCAGCGCCTCCTCTGGCGTAATCGTGCCTGCGACGGCCTTGGAAAGCTCTATACCGAAGGCATTCTCGATCTCCGGCCACTTCGGATGGCGTGGACGAGGCGTCGAGGCCTGGATCGCCTCCATCAACACCGGATAGTGTCGGAACTGTTCCTGCGAGGTCAGTTCCGGATCGGCAAAGACCGAGGCTCGGACAGGCGGATTGCCGCGGGTGGCGGAAATCTTGATCTGCTCAGCCGAGGTCGCCCAGACCATGAAGTCGAAGGCCTCCTGTTTATTCTTGGAGGCCGACATGATGCCCATGGTCCAATGGCCGATTTCGGAGCTGCCCGGTTTCGTGCCCGCCGGAATTGGGGCGTAGGAAATCTTGCCAACCATCTTCGACTGGCTCGGATCCTCAAAGGTCGCAACCCAGTTCGGCCAGTTGATAGACGAGGCGGCGGCACCAGCAGCAAGCGCCGTACCCACTTCGTTGGCATTGTAGCTCTCGATCCCCTTTGGAGAAACGTCGCGGAGCGCCATGAACATCTTCATCGCGGCCGCGCCTTCCGGCGTATCGATCGTCACCTTCGTGCGATCCTCGTTAAACATATTGGCGCCGTAGGACCAGAAGATCGGCATGAAGTCGGCCACGACCGGGTTACCCTGGCCGCCCCGGAAGACATAACCGAAATAGCGACCTCCGCCGTTCTTGGTTAGGGTCTGGCTCGCCTTCAATACGTCATCCCAGGTCTTGGGAGCCTCGACGCCAGCTTCCTTGTACTTGGCGGCGTCATAGAAGAACATCTGGGCGTTTCCCACATACGGCAGGCACACATAAGGTCCCGTATTGTAAGGGGTGCGACAGATCGCCAGCGACTTCGACAGGAAGTCGTTGTCCGGGCCTTCCATGCCCGCATTCTTGAAGTATGGCGTCAAATCCTCGAGGTGTCCGTTCTCGGCGAAAAACGGAATCCACGGGTCATCCATCAAGATGATGTCGAACACGCCGGATTTGGTTGCCCCCGCATTGGCGCCCTGTTCGAACACATTGGCATAAGGCGCCTGCACGATCTCCACCTTCGTGCCCTTCATCTTCGAGTAGTCGTCGGCAGCAGCCCTAAGGCCGTCACCCTCGCTGCTCGATGGCACGAGGACTGTGAAATCGGCCCATGCGACCCCGTTGATCGCCAGCGCGGACGCCGCGGCAGCTAAGACGAGAAACAGTTTGCGAACCATCGTACACCTCCCATTCCGAGTTGATATCCAAAGGCCGCTTTTTCGTAGGGGGCCCTACCCTATCCGGTACGGCGGAGATGCGAGCTCGACGCCCATGCGAACAGACACGCGACAACTTGAAACGCCGTCCGGCATCTCCTCGAGCCGGCGCTGCTCCCAAAGCCGATTTTACCACATCAGGAGCATTATTTTGAGAGTCTGTATTAGCATTCGCTACTATTGCATATTGCGTGATCACAATTCTCAATTCCCGAACACCGTCGTATGTTCGCCCACGTCGGAATGTGATCTCAATTGATAGGAATGTAGGGACTGTGCCGGCCGAGATCCGGATCATAATATGTCCGCAGCATTCCCGGCGGCCTCAAAAACGCGATAGATTGGCTTCGTCTCCGGTGAGGCGGTGGTCGGATTCGTTATCTCTGCCCACATCAAAGGTGATTCCGCGCACTTCACGCTCACGTTCAAACGCTGGACGGGAGTTCCACCATCACGGTTTCAGATGGGCCGGGAATGAAAATCGATCATTAGATCGCTAGAACAGCACAGATTGTGCGCATCCCCGAGGCCTCGTCTGAGGCCATGGCAGATCCTGCCCGAATTGGAGCCGCCGATGCTGGGGGCCTCAGGCTGTAGCAGACCCGGGCAGTTCAGCTCCCGATGGGGACGATACATCACTGCTGGTCGACGAAGTGACCGCAGTAGTAGTCGTCGATCCGGGTGCGAGCGAACCACGCTACCCAGGCTTGTGGCAAAGTCGATCGAGCACGTCGCGAAGCGCAGTCGCGGCTTCATCTCGCTCGCCAGCAGACATCAACTCGGGTTCCGCTTCTAGTCTGAGATGCGGCAGCTCGGTTCGAACGGCGCTGCGTGCGGCGACCAGATTGGTCTTCAGATCGAGGACACGATATGTGGCGACGGGATAGGCGATACCCCTGATCTGGACATGCCCCAGCTCGACACAAGCGATTGTGTCCTTCACTTGCGCAAAGGTCTCATAGGAAATGAGCACTGCCCCCGCCGGCGCCTCCTGCTCGAGGCGCGAGGCGAGATTCACGGCGCCGCCGATTATCGTGTAGTCCATCCGATCTTCACTGCCGAAGTTGCCGACCGTGCAGTAGTCGGTATGAATGCCGATGCGGCATCGTAGCGGCGTTTCAATGCCGATGTCGCGCCAGATTTCTGAAAGTTCGCTCATCCGTTTCTGCATGGCGAGAGCCATCTCAACACAGGCGAGCGCGTCCTCCTTGACGCCGCGGGTCTCCGGGTCCCCGAAAAACATCAGGATCGCGTCGCCGACATACTTGTCGATGGTGGCGCCGTGTTCCAAAGCAATTTTCGACATTTCCGTCAGGTAGTGATTGAGGAGCTGGGTGAGATCCTCGGACTCCATCTTGTCGGTGGTCTCGGTAAAGCCGGCAATGTCCGAGAAGCATATCGTCAGCTTCTTCCGCTGGCTGGCGATCCTGACGTCCTGACGGCCGGTGAATATCGAGTTGTATACTTGTGGTGCCAGATACTTCGCCAGCTTGCTCGACAGCGCCTCGAGGGCTGCGGATTTCTCCGCGAGGTTCTCCTCCCGCTTTTTCAACTCCGTGATGTCCGAGTAAACGGCCACCGTGCCGCCGCCTGTGATGCGGCGCTCGCCTATCATTATCCATCGCTCGTCACTTCGCCGCTGCACCCACGGTTCACCAGGATTGCGGTGCCGGGAGAGCCGCTCGGCGACCCATTCCTCGAGGCGCCCCTCGGCATCCTTGATGTAGCCGCGCTCGGCGGACCGGCGGATGATGTGCTCGAATGTGGTGCCGGGCGTCAATTCGATCGCAACATCGCTGTAGAGCAGTTCGCGGTAGCGGCTGTTGCTGAGAACGAGCCGGTCCTCCACGTCATAGAGAGCGAACCCCTCCGAGATGCTCTCGATGGCATCTACGAGCCGTTGGCGTGCTTCAGCAACCTCGCGCAGATTCTTTTCCTCGATCTCGACAGCCGTGTCCCGGAACAGCCTGAGCGCCTCAGCCATGCGGCCGATTTCGTCGTGGCCCGCGGCAGGCAATGGCGCACAAAGATTGCCGTCGGCGATCGCGAGCATGCCCTGGCTCACGCTTCCCAGACGGGCGAGAAGACTGCGGTCGACATAGAGCCAGACAATCAGAATCGAACTCAACAGGCTGAGAACGGCCGAGCCAAGGACAACGCCGGTGCCGTAGCGCTGGACGACCGCGGCCTCGAGACCGGACGAGGAGATCTCACGGTTTGCCGCAGCGACAAGGCGATCGACAGCAGCGGTGAGACTGCGGGACAGCCGATTGTTTTCGGCCAGAAGTTTTTCGCCCTCAGCCAGGACGGCAAACTCGTCCTGTCTAGCCTTCGGTATGCTGTTGCCACCATCGATCAGCGCCTTGAACTCGCCCACCCGCTGTTGGAAGCGGGACCGTAGCTTCTCGTCGATCTCGGCTGAAACCGTTTCGAGGACGGCGAGCGACCGGCGCAGCGGAAAGAGCATCAATGCAAGATCGCCTGGCGTCGGCGCGTTCGCCAACTTAACCAGCGCGTCGTTGACGGCGGATATCTCCTGGTGTGCCCTCTGCTGGGGGATGTAGCCCTTAATCGCCTCGACCAGGTCGGAAGTCGCCGCCGCACGTCGGTCTGAGGCGAGCGACGCGTCGGCCGCGACAGTTCTCCATTGCGCAAGCTTGGAATTCATCACCAGGATGCCAGCCGCCAGAAGGCGTTGGCCTGCAATTGTCGTAGCCGATAAGCGACGTAACAACTCCTCCTTGCGCGCGACTACGGTGAGCTTGGCGGCGACAAGGTCGTCGAGTGCGTCGAGGTTTCGCCGCAGACCAAGCACCGCCGCCTCGATCTCGGCCACCGCCGCCGTGCCAAGCGTGCCCCCCTTGAGCGCGGCAAGCAGTTCCTCTAGGCGCGCCATCTCGACCCCGATCGCAGCCGAGACCTCGTTGTGCCGTACCTTGCTCGTTGAATTCAGTACAGACGGAGCAGTTGCCGCGACCCGCTCGGCTTGACGCGACAGTTGGAGGGACGCCAGCGCCGACGGCACCCGATCCTTGGTTATGCTGTCGACAACCTCGCCTACCTGGAGGAAGGCATAAAGAGCAGCTGCCGTCGCGAGCACCGCGAAGGTGCTGATGCCGAAGAAAGCCAGCAACAGGCGGCCGCGTATGCCTAGGCGTTCAAGCATCGCGGCGACACTTAATCTGAAGTGACGCGGCGGCGTGTGGCGGGCTGCTATTCAACCGGCACATACTCTCCACCCCGCCAGACGTACCACACCCAGCTTTGGTTCGTGAGGTCGCCCTTGTCGTCGAAATCGACCGGGCCGAGCACAGTGTCGAACTCCTGTCCGCGCAGTGTCGCGATGACCGCCGGCAGTTCGAGCGAGGCTGCCTTATCGACCGCTTGCGCCCAGAGTTGGACGGCAGCGTAGCTCAGCAGTGTGTAACCTGCGGGCTCGAAGTTTTCGGCACGGAACCGCTCCACCACCGGGGCAGCTTCGGGGTTTCGCCGCGGGTCCGCGGAGAACGTAAAGAGGGTCCCCTCGGCTCCCGGGCCGGCGATCAGCGCAAACTCTTCGGTAGCCAGGGCGTCGCCGGAGATGACCTGAAGCGCGTAGGCGCGGTCGCGTGCAGCGCGTACAATCAACGCAACCTCGGCATGATACCCGCCGACAAACAAAACGGCGATACCAGCGGCCTGTAACGCAGCGATCTCCGCCGAATAGTCGTTCTTAGCAGGCGTGTATGCGTCGTAGACAGCTTCGGTTACGCCCCGCTTGTTCAACTGCTTTCTTGTCTCACCGGCGAGACCCATACCATAGGTCGTGCCGTCGTGAAGGATCGCGATTTTCTTTTCGCCCCATTCATCGGCCAGGTAGTTGCCGGCCACGATCCCCTGCTTATCGTCGCGACCTATGACTCGAAAAACGTTGTCACGGCCCTGTTCGGTCAACAGCGGATTGGTCGATCCTGGTGAAATCTGCAGAACCGCCGCCTCCTCATAGATCTTTGATGCCGGGATCGAGGCGCCGGAGCAGTAATGTCCGACGACGAACACCACTCCGTCAGCCACCAGTTTCTTGGCTGCCGCCACGGCCTGCTCGGGATCGCAGAAATCGTCGACGTTGATGACGCGCACCTGCTGGCCAAGGACGCCGCCCGCCGCATTGATGTCGGCTACGGCCATCTCTGCCCCACGCTGACCCTGCTCGCCGATCCACGCGAGCCGTCCGGTCATCGCGGCCGAAACCCCGATCACTACCTCCGCCTGCGCGGGGCAGATGTAGATAGCCGCAAGCGCGGCAACAGCTATGGTGACCACGCGGTGCATCACTGTACCCCTAACGTTAGCTTACGCTAATCAAGTCGATGCCGACAGTCCTTTGCGTAAGTGCGGATACCTCGGCCGGTTCCGCAACAGCCTTGCCTCGCGTCAGCGTCGTCGGGCCGCCCGCGCAGAATGCTTTCTTGGCTGAAACAGCCGCAGCACTGCATGCCGAGCTCGGCAAGGAAGGACTGGCGTGGCCTCACCGGGTACTTCGACGCACCATCGCTTAAAAGTGCACTCAGATTGGCCGTGAGAGCCGGCAATCGCCCACGTCAGCGAAAGAGCAAAAAGGCTGTTACGGGTGATACTCTCGTCCTGTTGCTGGCGACCTGCGCCAGTAACCGCCTGATTGATCTGCGCGATCAGGCAGGTGGACGTAGACAATCGGAAATCGCCGGCCTGCGTGTGGAGGATTTGACCGACGAGGAGCCAGTTTTTGCCGATCGCAAAGGCAAAAATTCCCTTCCCCTGTCGTGTTTGACGATCCATCTTGGCCGCACGCTGAATTGAGCGAGATCCGCCCCAGGCGACCGTCCGCCGAAGAGAACGATTGGAGTGAGACAATGAACGGCACGATCACCGACAATGTCGCGGCATCACGCTTCGAGCTTGCTGTCGGCGATGAGCTTGCCGTTGCCTATTACCACAACGAAGACGGCCGGGTCGTTCTCACCCACACGGAGGTTCCACAGGCACTTTCCGGGCAAGGCATCGGCGCACGGCTGGCGCGTGGGGTCTTCGAGACGCTCCGCCAAAGACAAGCTCGCATTATCGCCAAATGCCCGTTCATGGCCGCCTTCGCGGTAAAGCATCCGGAATATAGCGCGATGCTCGATGGATGAGTTCGGTGCGGCAAGTTGCCGACGGTCTCAGGCAAATGGTGTGATCCCCGCCTTCAGCCTCCGGCGTTCCGTGCTCAAGGGCGGCGGTATGTCAGACTTTGCCAATACGGCTTTCCCCCGAGGGAAAGCCGTATTGTTACGTGAAACTGCTTCCGTCAGAGGCTTGCGCCGACTTCCCGCAGCTCCTTCAGAACCGGCGCCTTCGGCAGCCAGATCTCGTCATAGGCGGCGATGATCTCGGCGGTGTTCTGCAGGTCTATATCGACGATCTTGATACCGGTATTCTTGAAGTTCTGCAGGAGGGTGGCTTCCTTTGCGACGGTTGCGTCGATCTGTTTGTCGAGCTCCTCGCGGGTCAGGCGGGCGATAAGTTCGCGATCCGCTTCGGGAACGCCCTTCCATATGCGGCCGGAAGCCAGCGCGACACAGGGCATGAAGATGGCGTTCATGCGCAGCATGGTCTTGGCGACCTTGTCATATCGCTGGTTCCAGGAGAGATCCAGGTCGGCTTCAAGTCCGTCCACCTGCCCGTTGGACATAGCGTCAAACACCTGCGGCGTCGGGATTGGCGTCGGCGCTGCGCCGAGCAGCTGATAGAAGTCACGGTAGGCCGGCGTCGTGTTGATACGCAGCTTCATACCCTTGATATCTTCAATGCCGCCGGTTTCCTGGCCGGTGAAGACGACGCGCAGGGTGGTGATGCCGTAACCAAGTCCAATCGTGCCGGTTTGGGCAGGCAGTACGTCCAGCAGCTTGATTGCGGCAGGGTGACGAACGAGCGCAGCGACCTTCTCGGTGCTCTTGACGAGCCACGGCGCATTGATGGCCGCGATCTGGGGAATGCGCGAGCCGAGTTCCGCGGTCATGATCCAGCCGAGATCCAACGCACCGGACTGCATCTGCTGCAGCATGGCGCCTTCGTTGCCGAGCTGGTTCGAAGGGAAGACCTGGATCGCGAGGCGCCCGTTTGTTTCTTCGGAAAGACGCTTGCCGACGGCTTCAGCCGCAAGGTTCCAGGGGTGGCCCGGTGGCGTGGTGATGCCGAGACGATAGATCTTTGCAGTCTGTGCACGCAGGATCGACGGTGCGGAGACAGCCGCCGCGGCTCCCAGCGAGACGCTCTTCATCAAAGTTCGACGCGTAATGTTCATGGCAGGTTCCCTCTGTTGTGAGTTTATGGGTTAGGAGAAGTAGGTCGACAGTGCCGGGAAGATCGAAAGCAGCACGAGGATGACGCAGCAGATCAGGAAGAACGGCAGCGTTACGATGAACATCTTGCCGGGCTTCGCCCCCGTTACTGCAGCGGCAATGAAGAAATTCAAGCCGACCGGCGGAGACAGGAAGCCGAGGACCAGGTTGATCACCGCAACGACGCCGAAATGCACCGGATCGATGCCGTAGACTTCCGTCGCAATCGGCAGCAGGATCGGAACGGTCATGATCAGCCCCGGCGCGCCATCGATGACCGTGCCGATGACGAGCAGGATCACATTGACCAGCAGCATAAACGTGACCGGGTCTTTCGCGATCGTCTGGATCCATTCCGCCACGTGCTGGGGAACCATTCCGTAGACGAGAACCCAGGAAAATACGGCAGCCGCAGCGATCAGGAACAGAATGCCGGCCGACAGGACCCCTGCCTTGACGAACATCTCGGGAAGCTGCTTCAGGCGGAGATCGCCGGTCACGAAACGCCCGACGAGGATTGCGGCAACCACGCCCATGGCCGCGGCTTCGGTCGGATTGGCGAGCCCGGTCACGATCGATCCCACGATGATCAGCGGGATGATCAGTGTCGGCGCGGCCTTCAACGTGATGGTCACACGCTCGCGCATCGGCAGGCTGGTGCCGCGCGGGTAGTTGTAGACGTATCCCATGAGCGCGATGACCACGCAGAAGGAGATGGTAAGGATGATGCCGGGAATGATGCCGGCGGCCAGCATGGTTCCGACGGGAACCTGCGCGATGACGCTGTAGACAACGAACATGATGGAAGGCGGAATGATCGGCCCCAGCATGCCGGCATAGGCTGTCAGACCGGCAGCGAAGGTCTTGTCATAGCCCTTCTTTTCCATTTCCGGGACGATCATCTGCGACATCAGCGCAACCTGGGCCGCGGCCGAGCCGAGAATGGACGCCACGAACATGTTTGCGAGCAGGTTCACATAGGCAAGGCCGCCCTTGAGCGCGCCGACGAATGCCATGGCCATGTCGATGATACGCCGCGTGATGCCGCCGCCGTTCATGATCTCGCCGATGAGAATGAACAGCGGAATGGCGATCAAGCCGTAGCTGTCGAGACCCATGAACATTTGGGTGGGAAAGGAGACGAACAGGACCGTATTGTCGCTTTGCCAGATATACGCCGCCGCCGTGAGGCAAAGCACAATGGAGATCGGCAGGCCGACTAGCATGAGGGCAACGAATGCGCCGAAGGTAAACATCAGGCGGCTCCTTCTGCAGTCGTCAGCGAGACCTGTACGCGTTTGCGCGCGATGCCGAGGTCTTCAAGCAGGTTTGCAGCATTGTGGACGATGAGCGTGAGAGCGAAGATCGGCAGAATCAGGTTGACGATCCAGGTCGGCCATTCCAGCGTCTGGGTTCGCTCGGTGTAGAGGAAGTTGAACGTTTCGGCGGCAAAAGCCTGAGCGTCGAAACCGTGGGAAGCGATGCCCAGCGGATCCAGCCAGATCCAGCACACCACCGCAAAGCCGGTCGCAAAAGTCAGCGATATTGCGGTGGAAAAGGCGCGCAGCCGCGCGACCCATTTGGGTGACAGTTGATCCGACAGAAGCGTGACGGCGAAATCGATCCGCAGCCGCGTCATGACCGAAGCCCCGATAAAGCCAAGCCAGATCATGGAGAAGATCGAGGCCTCGTCGATCCAGTAGATTGGCACCTTGGCGAATCGGGTGACGACATTCACCAAAATCAGCGCCAGCAGCACCGTTATGAAAATCCCGGCCAGGAACTTCTCACCGCGCAGGAGCGCCTGGGACAATCCTGTTATTTTCTCCGCCCAGAGCGGTTGGTTTCGTGGCTCCCCGGTCGATGACATCGCACGCCTCCTCCTACTGCATACTTCTTGTATTTATAAAGTATACATGGTCGCGCTTTGTCAACCGCTTTTCAAGCCGGCTAAGAAAGTCGGCACTGCTCGGTGACCGTCGTTACCTATTCTGCTGCAGGTCACGCCTCAGGTCGGGAAAGCGCCTCAAGGCGGTAACACTTATTGGCTGTGGGAAAGCTGCCAAGGCTAACGTTGGCCTGACGGTAGAGAACGTCGACGATCTGATAGCGGATCTCAAAGGCGACGATGGATACCAATTTCCCCGGGGTCGTCCGGTCCAGGGAAGCCAATCTGGTAGCGCACCGCGAAGCGGAGCTTTATACGGCTGCTCTCCGTCGAGTTGTTTGGTTTGGAGTAGTCGTAGTCACCGCATCGATCAGCTTTGCGCGGTGCTTGAGAAAGTCGTCCCCTGATAGAAACCGACACTCTCGTTGAAGCCTCCCCATTGAACTTGCGCCTCGGGAAGTCCCCGTCGGGTGAGATCCAAGGAGCATTCAAGTGATGCGGCTCGTCGATTGATGGCGGGCAAGCCCGCGTATAGCAGCCGTGACAATACTTCACGTCAGGTGGCTGCGCCTTTAGCCGGAGCGGACAGCAGCTCCTGTTGTCTCGCTACCCCGATTAGCCATTTGTGAAATTTTTGCCCGAACGGCTTTTCGAGAGCCGTCCGGTCCCAGGCTAAGTAGTAGCTTTCGGACAGTTGCATGCGAATGTCGAAGGGAACCATCAAGGCGCCGGAGGCAACCTCATCCAGTACCATCGAAACCTGTGCGAGAACGAATCCCCTACCGTTCACCGCCGCGTCAATGGCACTGCTCGACAAGGCAAAGGAAAGGCCAGAGAACGTTTGGCGGCCATCGGCATGCACCAAGGAGGCCCAGTCCCTCCATTGCGGCGAAGCCTTGTAATCCGCCTCCCATTCCACGTTTAGCAGCGGGAATTTGAGAATGGCCTGCGGACTGTCGAGGACACGGTTGGCGATCAACGCGGGCGAACAGACCGGTACGACCCAGTCGGTGAACAGATTTGCGACATGCTCGTGCGCATAGGCGCGCCGGCCGTAGGTAATGCGGAAGTCCACCTGCTCGATACCGATGCGGGGCTCTTGCTCCTGGCCGAGAATGCGCACACTGGATTCCGGACAGAGGGACTGCCAGTCGAAAATCTTGCGACCGACCCACCTGTTGGCGACCGAGGTCAAGGCACTGAGGACGATCCCGGTCTCGTTCCTGGCGCGCGTGAGAATATTGGCGGCATGGGAGAGCTGCTGAAAGCCTTTCGCGACTTCCCGGTAATACAGCCGACCCCATGACGACAATTCGACCCGCCGCCCACGTCGCTCCAAAAGCGTGAGCCCAAGACATTGCTCCAGGTTTCGTACCAGTTGGCTGACGGCGCCGGGCGTTACACCGAGATCCTCCGCAGCGGCGCTGACCGAGCCACATCGTCCGATCGCCTCAAAGGCTTGCAGGCCGCGCAAGGACGGGTTCGACATCGTTAGGCACTCCTCGGACAGGTCGCTCAATTTAGAAAATCTAAAAAAGAACGCAGGAGCTGGCAACTTGTTGGCACAAAAAAAAACGGCGGACATTCGCTTAACAAAACGCAAGGAGAGCGAAATGTTTCTCAAGAATGCCTGGTATGTCGCAGCCTGGGATCAAGAGGTCGGCCGCGAGCTGAAATCCGTCACGATCCTCGGCGAACACATCGTTCTTTACCGCAAGCAGGACGGCCATGCCGCCGCGCTCGAGGATGCCTGTCCCCATCGGAAGCTGCCGCTGTCCATGGGCCGCATCAAAGGTGACGACGTGGAATGCGGTTATCACGGCCTGACCTTCGATTGTTCGGGCTCCTGCACGCGGGTTCCGGGCGCCGAGCGCATTCCGCATGTCGCCAAGGTGCGATCTTACCCAGTCCACGAGCGCTACGGCCTGCTTTGGATCTGGATGGGCGATGCAGAGAAGGCGGATCCGAAGGAAATCTTCGAAGTCGAGTATTTCGGCAATCCCGCCTGGGGAATCAATCGCGGCGAGTCCATGACGCTCAACTGCAATTACCTCTACATGACGGACAACCTGCTCGACCCGTCCCATGTCGCCTGGGTCCATCAGTCATCCTTCGCAAGCTCGGCCTGTGAGGAAACGCCGCTCGAGACGACCGTGAAGGACGACGGCGTCACCGTCTGGCGCTGGATGATCGATTCCGAACCGGCCCCGTTCTACGCGCCCTTCCTGCAATTCGAGGGCAACACCGACCGCAAGCAGCACTACGAGGTGCGCTATCCGAGCAACGCGATCATTAAGGCCATCTTCGCGCCGGCCCACACCGGCGGGGAAGGCCGCGTCCTGCCAGAAAACACCTTCCTCATGGACAGCTACAACTTCATGACGCCGGTCGATGAAAACCGGACCAAATACTATTGGTTCCAGATGCGCAACTTCGCGCCGGACGACGCCAAGGTTTCCGAGAGTTTCGCAAAATCCGTACGAGGCGCCTTCGAAGAGGATCGCGTCGTGCTGGAGGCGGTCCATCACGCAATGGCCAACATGCAGACACCGAACCTCGACCTGAAGATCGACGTCGGCCCGATGCGCTTTCGCCGCAAGCTCGCCCAACTGATTGCCGCCGAGGCGAAAGCCGGCACGACCAGCGAAGCCGCTGAATAAGGATCAATCCGGATGCTCGATGCCGCGGCCGCGCGCTTTCGCCCCTTCGAAGTTGTCTCGAAGGTGCGCGAAAGCACCACGATCACGTCTTTCCGCCTTGCCCCTCTCGAACGGCAGCACTGGCGGCCGTTCGAGGCGGGACAGTTCCTGACGATGCGCGTTCCCGACCGCAAGGGTGGCCATGTCCTGCGCAACTATACGGTCTCCTCGTCCCCGCGCGAGGAAGGCACGTACCGGATAACCGTGAAGCGTGAAGCCGCACCGTCGCAGGACGTGCCGGATGGCCTGAGCTCCTGCTGGCTCCATGACGAGATCGAGCCCGGCGCCGTCGTCGAGATTGACCCGCCGCGCGGTGCCTTCAAGCTCGACAGCGCGAGTTCGGGGCCCGTGGTGCTTCTTTCTGGCGGCGTCGGGCTGACGCCGACGGTCTCGATGCTGAATGTGCTGGCAAGGGAAAGCGACCGCCCCGTCTGGTTCATCCACGCCTGCGACAGCGCGGCCGTTCATGCGTTGCGAGAGGAAGTCGAGCATCTCGCCGCCCAGCGGTCCGGCATCGCCGTACACTTCTGCTACCGTTTCGCCGAGACCGGCGATCTCGCGGTCGCCCGGTGCCACTCGACGGGTTTCCTGACGCGCACCACGCTTCAGAGCCTTCTGCCGCTCGACGACTACGACATCTACATGTGCGGGCCACCGCCCTTCATGCGGGCCATCTACGGCATTCTGACTGGTCTCGGAGTGCGGAAGGAACGCATTGCCTACGAATTCTTCGGGCCGGCGAGCCTGTTGTCGGAGGCCGGGCAGTTGACGGCGCGGCCCGCGATGGCGCGCGCCGCCGAGCCAGCCACCGAGGGGGACGGCCCACGCATCGTTCTCCAGAAGTCGGGGCGCAGCCTTGCCTGGGACGGGACGAGCGAATCCATCCTTGCCTTCCTGGAGGCACAGGGCATCGAGCCTGAATTCTCCTGCAGGGCGGGGGTCTGCGGGACTTGCGAACAGGGTCTCGTCTCAGGCGAGGTCGACTATTTCGAGGAGCCGCTCGACGCGATGCCGGACGGCCGGGTGCTGTTGTGCTGCACTAGGCCGAAATCCTCGATCGTGCTCGATCTCTGACGCGCTCAGAACAAGAGGCTGCGGCCTGAACCAGGGTGTCCAATCCCCGAAGGAGGATCCGTGACGAAACCGCTCCATACCGAAATCCCGCTCAATCCGCATGTAGCAGGCCTGCCGCCGTACAATGCCGGCATGAGCATCGCCGCCGCACAAAAGCACAGCGGTCGGCAGGACATCGCTGCCCTTGCCAGCAATGAAAACCCGGATGGCTGTTCGCCGGATGTCGCGGCGGCGCTCGCCAACCTCAATCCGTCGCGCTACAGCGACCCGGCCTGCACGGTGCTGCGGGCGGTGCTCAGCCAAAAGCTCGGCGTTCCCGCCGAACGTATCGTGGCCGGTAACGGCTCGGAGGAGATGATCGCCGCGGTCTGTCGCGCCGTACTGCGTCCCGGTGCCCTCGCGGCGACAGTCTGTCCCGGTTTTGGGCTGCACGAGATCGAGGCGCTGGCCAATGGCGCCAAGGTCGAGAAGGTCGGCATGCGGACAGATCTGAACTTCGACATACCGGCGATCGTCGCCATGCTCGAGCGGGCGCCGGTGATTTTCTTCCTCTCCTCCCCCTCCAATCCGGTCGGCCCGGCGCTCGACCGCGAAAGCCTGGAGCGCATTCTCGCGGCGGTCACGCCGCAGACGCTTCTCGTTCTAGACGAGGCCTATTTCGAGTTCACGGACGAAGACATGCCTGACGGCCTCGCCGCGCTCTCGGCCACGGACCTGTCCTGGGTCGTATTGCGAACCTTTTCCAAGGCCTACGGCCTTGCCGGCCTGCGTGTCGGTTATGCCGTGATGTCCGATGCGCGGCTCGCGCGCGCCGTGACCGCGGCCAAGACACCGTTCAACGTCAATGCTGCCGCGCAGGTCGCAGCCGTCGCCGCACTGGCGGACGAGGCATGGATGCGCTCTTCGGTTGCCGCATTGAAACGCGAGCGGGCACGTGTGTCCGAGGCCGTTGCCGCGATGGGGCTTTCGGCGGCCCGATCGCAGACGAACTTCCTGTTCATCGACGTCGGCCGGGACAGCCGGTCGGCGCTGAATCACTTCCTGTCGAAGGCCATCATCGTCAAGCCGTGGAAAGAAGAGGGTTACGAGACCTTCATCCGTGTGACGATCGGCACGCCCTCGGAAAACGACCGCTTTCTCGACGCGCTCCGCGCCCTCGCAAAGCGTGAAGGATGAGGAGACGCCTGCGACGTCCTCTCCAATCCAACACACAACAAGGGGTCGGGCCACGACCCCACGGGAACGAACAATGAGCGCAAACGCAGGTCAGCACAAAGCAAACCGGGAGCCCCCTCGCATGTGCCCTTCAACGCCATCCGGTCTTTTCGCCGGCGATTTCTCGGCCCTGCGCGCCCGGTTTCTCTCCGCCGCGCGCACCGCTGGGGCTAGTGTCGTCGAATACCTGCATCCGCTGCACGGACCGAACGGCGAGCGTCTGGCGACCGACGTTGCCTATCTTGGACGCGATGATGCCAAGAAGCTCCTGGTGTTGATCTCCGGCACCCATGGCGTCGAGGGTCCTTTCGGCTCGGCCTGCCAGACTGCCTGGCTTTCACAAAATTCGCCCTGGCAGCTCCCCGACGACACCGCGGTCCTAGCCATCCACCTCATCAACCCTTGGGGCACGGCCTGGACGCGCCGGGTGAACGAAGACAACGTCGACCTAAACCGCAACTTCATCGACTGGCTGAAGAGCCCGCCGAAAAACGAACGCTATGCCGCCCTGCACGATGCCCTCGTCTGTCGCGCCTGGGAGGGGCCAGAGCGTGATGCCGCAGCGGACGCCTACGAGACCGCGAAACAACGGCTCGGCGGCTATGCCGGCATCGCCCCGATCGTTGAAGCCGGCCAGTACGACTTTCCGAATGGCCTGTTCTATGGCGGCGACGGTCCTGTCTGGTCCAACCGCACCCTCATCGAGATCCTGTCGACATTCGCGCAACAGGCCACTGAGGTCGTCGTCTTCGACCTGCACACGGGCGCAGGCCCTTACGGCTATCCTGCTCTCCTCTCCGTTGCTGAGAACGAGCACGACGGTTTGGATTGGGGGCGGCGCATCTTCGGTCCGACGCTCTCGGTCGTCGTCACCGGCGAGAATGCAAGTACAGACACCGGCATTGCCGCGACGGCCACCGGCTATGTCTCGGCCGCGGTGCGAGACGCGCTGCCGAAGGCGCGCGTCCTGCCACTGGTTGTCGAATGCGGAACCCTCGACGGTGCCACGGTCGCGGATGCGGTTCAGGCGGACAACTGGCTTCATTTGTTCGGCAAGATCGATACCCCGCTCGGCAGCAGGATCAAGGAGACCTTGCGCGCCGCCTTCATTCCGGAGGACGCTGACTGGCAACGCACTTGTCTTGCCGCTTCGCTGCGCCATTTCGACCGTGCCTTCGCAGACCTCAAGTCGGTCGGCGGCGCAGGTGCCGAAAAGCCAGTTCCTGCGGCGCCGGCCGTCACAGTCGTCGCCCACCCGGAAGCTTGCGGTCCAAGGCTTGACGAAAGGGCGGCGATCGAAGTGCACGACATCCACAAGCGCTTCGGTCCCCTCCCCGTGCTCAACGGCGTCAACATCTCCGCGCAACCGGGCGAGGTCGTGTCCATGATCGGCTCCTCCGGTTCGGGAAAGAGCACGTTCCTGCGCTGCATCAATTTGCTCGAACAGCCAAACGACGGACGCATCGTTATCGATGGCGAGGAAATCCGCATGAAGAAGACGCCGGACGGCAGCGCCGCGCCGGCCGACATGCGGCAGGTCGAGCGCATCCGCTCGCGCGTCGGCATGGTGTTCCAGAACTTCAATCTCTGGCCGCACATGACAGTTCTCGAAAACATCATCGAGGCGCCGCGGCATGTCCTGAAGGAAGAGCGGCAGGCGGCTGTCGACCATGCCCATGCGCTCCTGAAGAAAGTCGGCCTCTCCGACAAGCACGACCAGTATCCAGGCCAGCTGTCGGGCGGTCAGCAGCAGCGCGCCGCCATCGCCCGAACGCTCGCCATGCGCCCCAAGCTCATCCTCCTCGACGAGCCGACCTCCGCGCTCGATCCCGAGCTTGTCGGCGAGGTGCTGCGCGTGATCCGGCAACTGGCCGAAGAAGGAAATACGATGATCCTCGTGACGCACGAAATGCAGTTCGCGCGCGAGGTCTCGCACAAGATCCTCTTCCTCCATCAGGGAAAGGTGGAGGAGGAGGGTGCCCCGGCGGAGGTCTTCACCAACCCGCGCTCCGAACGCATGCGCCAGTTCCTGGCCCGTACGCTCTGACATTCCTGCGCCATCACCCGTCCGGGGATCTCTCCGGACGAGACCCAACAAGAAAGCTCAACATGGGGAACCAAAACATGAAGCTCAAAAGTCTATTGCTCGCCACGTTCTTCGCCGCCGGTCTCGCCGCGGCCCAGGCCGCCGAGGGCGAATTGTCGATCGGGACGGAAGGCGAGTATCCGCCATGGAGCATGGCAGACTCCGCCGGTAACGTGACGGGTTTCGACGCCGATGTCGGGACCCTGCTCTGCGCCAAGCTGAAGATGAAGTGCCATTTCGTCGTGCAGGCCTTTGACGGTCTCATTCCGGCGCTCAAAGCCAAACGTTTCGACATCATCATTTCCGGCATGTCGATCACGGCTGAACGCAAGAAGCAGATCAACTTCTCGGTCGGCTATGCGGAACTCGCAAACATGTTCGTGGTGAAGAAGGATTCCGATCTCGCCGGCATCAAGGACATCGATGCGCTGCTGAAATCGCTCGACGGCCGCACGGTCGGCGTCCAGGCCGGCACGACCCATGCCCATTTCGTGGAAAAGCGCGCCTCCTCCGCCGTCCTGAAGACCTACGACACGCTCGACCAGATGCAGATCGATCTCGCCAGCGGCCGCGTCGAGGCCGCCTTCGCCGATGCCTCCGCCCTTCAGGATTTCCTGGCGCGCCCGGATGGCAAGGACTTCCAGTTCGTCGATGTGAAGGTGCTCAGCACTTTCGATCCGACGCTTGGCGAAGGCATCGGCGTCGGCATTTCGCAGGAGAATACCGAGCTGAAGGCCCGCATCGACGAGGCGCTCTGCGAGTTGGTCGCTGACGGCTCGATCGGCAATACGAGCCAGACCTGGTTCAAGACGGACATCTCCCGTCCCTGCCAGTAACACCAACACGACGTCTCCCGGGTGAGGAAAGGCCGTCAGGTCGATCCTTCTTCGGGGGGCTTCATCCGACAGGACAATGCGAAGGTTGGGCGGGTTCGATGGAACTTGGATTATGGCAGGTATGGGACGGCGGCTGGATCTCCGCAATCCTGCGCGGCGCGGCGATCACCGTCGCCCTTGGGGTCACGAGCATGGCCTTCGGCATCGTCATCGGCGTTGCCTGCGGCCTGATGAAATGGGCGCGGCTGTTTCCGCTCACGCTTGTCGTGGACGTCTACACGTCGATCGTGCGCGGCGTCCCGGAACTCCTGATCATCTATCTCCTCTTCTTTTCCTCCGTGGAATTCGTAGCCCAGGTCGCCGCGGCGTTTGGCTATGAAGGTCTGGCTGGCAACGGCTACGCCTTCACCATCGCAGTCGTTGCAATCGCAGCCATATCGGGGGCCTATTCGACGGAGGTCGTGCGGGGGGCTCTGGCTGCCATACCGGCCGGACATATCGAAGCGGCGCGGGCGCTTGGGATTCCAGGCAGGCGCATCTTCCGCCGCATTATCGCCCCACAGATGCTGCGGATCGCGGTACCGGGTATGAACAATGTCTGGCAGACCACGATCAAAGACACCGCGCTTGTCTCCGTGGTCGGTTTGCAGGAACTGATGCGCGCGGCCTTCGTCGGGGCGGGTTCGACCCGCCATCCCTTCATCTTTTATCTCATCGCCGCTGTCGTCTACCTCGCAATCACGCTGATCAGCCAGGGTGGTTTCGATTGGATCGAACGCCTTCTGCGTCCCCGTACGAGGAAATAGGCCATGGATTTCGAACTCGTTCGCCTCGCAGTTCCGACCCTTGCCAAGGGGCTGTGGCTCACCGCTGTCCTGACGGTCACTTCGATCGTCATCGGCTTCAATCTCGGTCTGGCGCTTGCGGTCATGCGCCTGTCGAAAAACACGGCTCTGAGCAGTTTTGCCAAAAGCTACAGCACCGTTTTCCGCGGCACGCCGCTGCTGGTCCAGCTCTTTCTCTTCTACTACGGCCTCGGCCAGCTTTCCTTCGTGCGCGACAACCCCATGCTCTGGTGGATCGTCGGCGATGGCGCCCATTGCGCTGTTATGGCGCTGGCACTCAACACGGCGGCCTATACGTCAGAAATCCTGCGCGGCGGCCTCATGTCCATTCCCGGAGGGCTCGTCGAAGCCGCTCAGGCCTGCGGCATGTCGCGGCTCCTGCGCTTTCGCCGGATCACGTTTCCCCTCGCCATCAGGCAAGCGCTGCCGGCCTACGGCAACGAGCTTGTGCTCGTCGTCAAGGGAACGAGCCTTGCCTCCACCATCACCGTCCTCGAAATCACCGGCCATGCAAAGCGGCTGATGAGCCAGACCTATGCAATCCTCGAAATATTCGCCATCGCCGGTGTGCTCTATCTCCTGATCAATCTGGTGCTGATCACGCTCGTACGGCTCCTGGAAGCCCATCTTACGCGCTACCTGCCCCGATAGGCCTACCGCCTGAAGCGGGCGAAATCCTTAAAAGGAAAGAGAAATGTCTATGGATGTACGCGCCGCCGTCGCCGTTCAGGCAGGTAAGCCGCTGGAAGTGATGACTGTTCAGCTCGAAGGCCCGCGGGCCGGCGAGGTGCTGATCGAGGTCAAGGCGACCGGCATCTGCCACACCGACGATTTCACGCTTTCCGGCGCCGACCCCGAAGGTCTGTTCCCGGCGATCCTCGGCC
>NZ_MOAI01000044.1:0-43242 GCF_001976035.1 Ensifer sp. 1H6
AAACAGTGACGATCGTGATCACCGGCACGAATGACGCACCGGTGATCACCTCTGCTGTGCAGAGCGGTTCGGTGACGGAGATCGCCGACGGTGCTGCGGGCGAGAATGCGACAACGCATGCACAGAACGGCGCGGTGACCTTCGCCGACGTCGATACGCTCGACACGCACAGCGCCGGCTTCGTAGCGCAAGGCGGCAGCTACCTCGGCACTTTCGCGCTCGGCGCGCTGAACCAGGCGGGCGACTCGGTCGGCTGGAACTTCCAGGTCGCCGACGGCGTGCTGGACTCGCTGCAGGCCGGCCAGACGCTGACGCAGAAGTACGACGTGACCGTCGATGACGGCCATGGCGGCACGGCAGTGCAGACGGTGACGATCGTGATCACCGGCACGAACGACGTTCCGGTAATCACCTCTGCGGTGCAGAGCGGTGCGGTGACGGAGATCGCCGACAATGCAGCGGGCGAGAATGCGACAACGCATGCACAGAACGGCGCGGTGACCTTTGCCGACGTCGACACGCTCGACACCCATAGCGCTTCCTTCACCGCACAGGGCGGCGGCTATCTGGGCTCCTTCTCACTCGGCGCGCTGAACCAGGCGAGCGACTCGGTCGGCTGGACCTTCCAGGTTGCAGACAGCGTGCTGGACTCGCTGAATGCAGGCGAGACGCTGACGCAGAAGTACGACGTGACCGTCGATGACGGCCATGGCGGCACGGCGACGCAGACGGTTACCATCACGATCACCGGCACCAACGACGGTGTCAGCGTGAATGGGCTGTCGTCGAGCACCGAAGTGACGATGTACGAGAAAAATCTCCCGGACGGTTCGTCGCCGGATGCCGCGGCACTGACGCAGACCGGCAGCTTCTCGGTGACGACGCCGGACGGGCTTGCCGGGCTGACAGTGAACGGCACTGCGGTGGTGACGGCTGGCGTGTTCACAGCCAACCAGACGGTGGACACGGCGCTCGGGCTGCTGACGATCACCGGCTACACACCGACCACGGTCAACGGCGTGGTGACCGGTGCGACCTTCACCTACAGCTATCTGCTGCAGGACAACAGCACGGGGCACACTTCGGCCGGTCCCGATGGCGGCGTGTTCGACAACTTCACCGTGGCGGTGACGGACGAGGACGGCTCGACCAACAGCGCCGTGCTCAATGTCGAGATCATCGACGACGTTGCGACGGCAGTTGCGGATCTGGATAGTGTGGCAGCCAGTGATTTCACACCCGCCACGGGCAATGTGATCACCGGAGCCGGCACAACGAATGCTGGGGCGGATGCGCTTGGTGCGGATGGAGCCGCTGTGGTTGGCGTCGCCGCCGGCAACAGCGGTGCGTATTTGGATAGCCCTCTGACGCTCAACACTCAGATCGATGGCCTTTACGGCAAGCTGACCCTAGGTGCGAATGGCGGTTACACCTATGTACGCAATCTAGGCTCGGCCGGCGGCGTAGATGACGTGTTCACCTATACGGTGAAAGACAGCGATGGCGACCTGTCGTACACGACGCTGACGGTCAGCATTGGCGATGGGACGCCGACGGTGTCGATCCCAGGTGCGGGCTCCGCAGGCACCGTCGTCTATGAGAAGGGCCTGCCAACGCGCGGGCTCGAATCGGCCGGAACAGGCGAGGCAGCGGACGGCAATGCCGGCAACAATTCCGACACGTCGGAGACAACGGGCGGTACGATCAGCTTCGCGTCGAAGGATGGCGTCTCGACGATCACGCTGGGCGGCCATGCACTGACGACGTCGCCGCAGACTTTCGTCGATGCGACGGGCGCGCTGACCGCACATTACACCTACAATACGGTCACCGGGGCCGGGTCGGTAGTCTACAGCTACACGCTGCTGGACAACACGTCGGGCAATAACACATCCGCGAACTTTGCGGTCGTGGTGACCGATGCTGACGGCGACGCTGCGCCGGCGGGCAATTTGGTGATCTCGATTGTCGACGACGCGTCTGTACTGGGCCAGTTCATGTCGGCGATCATCCCCAATCAGGTAGGCTCGGTGACGGGGACATTTGCCCTGCAGCCGGGAGCTGATGGCATCGCGAACTTCAATATTGCCGGCCTAACGGCGGTCCCGGGCCTGACCTATCAACCGCTTTCGACAACGACCGTCAATGGTGTCACGACAACCAGATTGACGGCAACCGCAGCCGATCCGGACGGAGCGGGTCCTCAGCAGGCCCCAACTGTCTTCACGCTGGATGTGCGCAGCGATGGAACATATGCTTTCAACCTTGTTAGTCCCAATGCGGGCACCAGCACGACTTATTCAACGCAAAGCTTGCCGTCCGGCGGCCCGAACTGGCGTGAAACGTCCGACGGGCAAATTGAATTCTCGAGCCCCGACGGTATCAACTCCAATCAGAACGGTTTTGGCGTCAGCAATACATTCGTCGGCGCGGGCGAAGCGTTCACCATGGAATTCCACAACGTTGGGGGGGTGCCGAACTTCAATGATGCGCCAAGCACAAACGCGAACTTCGTGGATGCGGTGACGCTGACCGTGAACTCGGTGAATGGAAGCGGTGGAACGTATAATTGGGTTGCCACCAACACCTCGACAGGTCAAACCGCCAGTGGCTCGATATCGATCACGTCCACTGGCAGCTTCCTCATCGACCCAGTGATCAGCTTCAATACGCTGCAGGTCACCGGAGGCAGTGTGGGCGGACAAGGAGCACAGTTCTCGGCCGCGACCTTCACCAAGAACGTCTTGCCGCAGGACCAGCACCTTGATTTCACGATTTCCGCAGTGGATGGCGATGGTGATGTAACATCATCAAGCCCGCTCTCCATCGATGTCGAGGCGTCGAATGGAGCCGGTAACTTCCCGTCGCTGACAGGCGGGGCTGGCAACGACACCATTGCCGGCAGCACGAAGCTGGACACCATCAACGGCGCGGGCGGTAAGGACATCGCCGACTATACCGACAGCACCGGAGCAGTGTTCGTCAATCTTGACGAGAGCGGTAATGCCTCGTCGGTTGCGACCGCCGGCAACCGTCCGGAGGGGTCGATTGGTGGTGGTGACGCGGCGGGTGATACGCTGACGAGCATCGAGGGCTTGATCGGCGGCTCCGACAACGACTTTCTACACGGCAACTCGGCAGCCAACTATCTTGCAGGCGGTACCGGAAATGACTCACTCTATGGAGAGGGTGGTGCGGATGCTCTCTACGGCGGCGGCGGCAACGACACGCTCTACGGTGGCACGGGTTCAGACACCATGACTGGCGGCGCGGGCGGCGATACCTTCGTGATTGGCTCCGACTCCGTGCAGCTTAGCATCGACGACGTCATAACCGACTACAACTACGGCGAGGGCGACACCGTCGACCTGTCCGACCTTCTGGGCAACCTACCATCGGGAACGAACCTCGACGGCAATTTTGTCCAGGTCGTGCAGGATGGCCAGAATGCCAACCTGCAGGTCGACACGGACGGCAGTGCCGGCAATGCTTCGGGTTGGCACACGGTCGCCGTACTGGAAGATTTCCAGGTGTCGACCGAGGTGGTGAAGGTCCTGTTCAACGAAAACGGTGCGCCGAAGACACAAGACGTTCCTTAAACGCAAAGTCGATCTCGACAGCTCCGCGGTTCTCGGCAATCATCCGGGAACCGCATATTCCAGGGGGGAATCTTTTTCATGATCAGAAGCATACTGGCGGGCGCGATCGTCGCTCTAATGCCCTTTTCAGGTTTCGCGGCCGATCTCATCGTCGACTATGCACCGGTTGCCAGACAGTGCACCGAGCTTAGCCAATCCTCGCTGACAGTCGAGGAGAACGTCGCCACGTTGACGAAGGAGGTCGTGTCGCGCATGGACGAGGCGATCGCTGTTGCCGATGATCCGCGCTGGATTTTCTCGACGCGCCCCGCTTTCGTTTGGGCGTCCGAGACCAAGGTCGCTTGTGGCAAGGCCTACGGTTACCTTCGAGCCAATTGGCGCGACGAGGACTATCTCGCCAAGTGCGACTGCTTCCACGCAAAAATGCGGCGCTTCATGAACTGAAACAGGCGGTTTGATCGACAATGTCTCGCGCTGTCATTTCATCAGCAACGTGTGTGTCGCCTCGTCGGCAATGGCTAACCCTTTGCATGTTCGCGCTCGGCGTGCTTGCCGGCTGCCAGGGCACCCCCACCCCTCAAGACGTGCTCGACGTGGAATCACCGCAGGCGATGCATGCCCGGCGCGCGGCCGAACATGCGGCGAAACCGCAGGAAACCTTCGGCAGCGGCGCGACCCGGATCGCGCTCATCACGGCCCTCATGTCGCCGACCGGAGAAACGGTGCGCGAACGTGACATCCGGGATGGCGCGTCGCTCGCCGTGGATGAGGTTGGCGGTGGCCAGCTCTCGCTGCTGGTCGAGAATACCGACGGCTCACCACAGCAGATCCAGGACGCGGCGAAACGGCTCGCCGGCCAGAACGTCGCGCTTGTTGCCGTTTCCGTTGCTGAAGTGCCGGTCAGCACCTTCCGCCAGGGCCTCGGCAATGCTCGCGCGCCACTGCTGGTGTTACGCGACAACGGCGCCGAGCGGCCGACAGGCACCTTCGCCTTCGTATCCGACCGCATCGACAGCGCCGTCGAGGGCGCGTCATACGCGGTGGCTTCCGGCCATAAGCGGCTTGTCGTGCTTTTGCCGAGCGATGTCTCTGCCGCCGAGCGGCAAAGGCTCGAGCGCGAGCTTGCCGGCTATGGCATCAAGCCGGTCCTCGTTGCTGTGACAGGCGCGACCGCGTTTTCCGCCGACGCGGCCACCAAGGCCAAGCTAAAGGACGTCGATGCAGTGATCCTGGTCGGTGCTGGAGACTCCGACGTCGGCGCGCTGTCGCAACTCAAGGCCAACGGTTATCTGAAACCGAACGCGATGGTCGTTGGAAGCTCCGGCTGGAGCGCGGCCGCATACAAGCGCCCAGAGCTTTCCGGAAGTCATCTCTGTCTCTTCGGTCCGGAGAACGGTTCGCGGATGACGTCGCGCTATCTCGACCGCTACGAGCGTGCTGCCAGCCCCGACGCGGCCTATGGCTTCGACATCATTGCGCTTGCAGCCGGTCTCGTCCGTACCCAGGGCGAAGACGCCATCAACCAGGAGAACATCCGTTCCCCGAACGGCTTCATCGGCGCAGCGGCGGCATTCCGCTTCGAAAAGAACGGCACCGTGCGGCGGACCTGCGCAATTCATCAAGTTACAGGCGGAAGCGTGAAGCTTCTGGATCCGGCCCCACGGTCGTTCTGAGCCGGGCGGTTGAGCTCTGTGCAAGCCCTGAGATCGACAACGAAAGGTTCGCCCACGGGAGAAGGCCTCGCGCATCGATCTTGGAGGAGCCGGCGCCGACAGGCACTATGCTGCCAGAAGCTGATTGCGCTGAGACATGTACGACCCAGCCGAATTCAAGATTTGAGTGAAGTCGTTTGCGCTAAGCGCCCAATAGCGATGCGGAAATGATTTCCGCTTTGCAAGTAATGCATCGCCGCTGTACCGTAAAGCTTGGCAAGCGTAGTGTTCAACCTATCGCGCGAGCCAACGTCCGGGCGTCGTTTCAACCCGATGAATAAGTAGCCGCCGATCATGGAACTTATCGTCGCTCTTGGCCTGATCGTCTTCAAGGTCGCATTTCTGATTGCGATCCTGCTACTGCTGCCCTTGCCGCTGACCTGGGTGGAGCGCAAGGTCGCCGGTCACATCCAGCAGCGTATGGGGCCAATGCGCGTGGGTTGGCACGGGCTGCTGCAGCCGCTGGCGGACGGTATCAAGCTGTTAACCAAAGAGGACCATATCCCGGCCGAGGCCGATCGCTTCCTCTTCAAATTGGCGCCGATCCTGGCGCTTGCCCCACCCTTCGTGGTGTTCGTCGCGATCCCCTTCGGCGAAACCGTCTCGGTCCTCGGCACCGAAATTACGCTCTACGTCTCCAACATGAATGTGGCGCTGCTTTTCGTTTTCGCGGTGATCGGGATCGAGGTCTACGGCGTCATCTTCGGCGGCTGGGCCGCCAACAGCAAATATGCTGTCCTGGGCAGTCTCAGGACCTGCGCGCAGATGATCAGCTACGAGATCCCGATGGGGTTCGCGGTCATCGGCGTGGTCATGCTGGCGCAATCCATGAGCCTGCTCGAGATCGTGCGGGCGCAAGCCGATGTCTGGAACATCGTCTACCAACCCGTCGGCTTCTTCGTGTTCTTCGTCGCCGGGCTGGCCGAAGCGCAGCGCATTCCCTTCGACCTGGCGGAAGCGGAAGGCGATCTGGGGGCCGGGTTCCACACGGAGTACAGCGGCATCCGCTTTGCATTCTTCATGGTCAGCGAATACGCCATTGTGTTGCTGGTGTCGGTGCTGGTGGTGATCCTGTTCTTCGGCGGTTGGAACGGCGTGCTGCTACCCTTGCCGCCGCTTCTCTGGTTTGTGCTCAAGGTCGCCTTCTTCATCTATGTATTCATATGGTTCCGCTTCACTTTCCCACGCTATCGCTACGACCAGCTGATGGCCATCGGATGGAAAGTCTTGCTTCCTCTGTCGATGGCGAACATAATTATAACCGGTGTTCTTTTGGGAGCCGCAGGGGCTCCGTAGCGGGGCGGCGATGTCGCACGCAGGAGACAGAGTTGGAACATGGATCGGTTGGGTGTTCTTCGCCGATCTAGCGAAAGCTTTGGCTCTGACATTCGGCTACATGTTCTCCAAATCCGTGACCATGCAGTATCCGGACAAGGAAAAATGGTTGCCTTATTCGCGTTACCGCGGGCACCATTTCCTGAAGCGCGACGACCAGGGCGAGATCAAATGCGTGGCCTGCGAACTCTGCGCGCGGATCTGTCCCTGCTACTGCATCGAAGTCGTTCCCTACGAAGACGAGAAGGGCAACCGTCGGCCGGCAAAATTTGAGATCGACACGGCCCGATGCCTATTCTGCGGGTTATGCGAGGACGCTTGCCCAGCGGACGCGATCGCGCTTGGCCAGCAATACGAATTCTCGAGTTTTTCCTCGCGTGACCTGGTGATCGGGCGTGACGATCTGCTTGCCAAGCCGGGCAAGGCGACGACCGGCGGCGGTGTGGTCGCGGCGCACCTGAACACCGACGGGGACGTTCTGGTCGAGACGAGCGAACTGCAGGGGTACAACTGGTGGCGGAATATCCGGCAAACGTGAGTGCGCGTCCGTCGCCAAGCCGGAGCGCGCAGACAGGAGGCTCAGATGCATGTCTGCCAAATTTTGAAAACCAAGTCTCCCAACCTAATCTCGGTTACGCCGGATCAGACGATGGAAGAAGTCCTGCGGCTGTTTCGAGCGAACAATATCGGCTTCGTGGTCGTCAGCCGTTCGCCCGGGGAATGCCTGGGCACGCTGTCAGAACGGGACTGTTGCAATGCAGTGGCTGAATACGGAAACGGGGCGCCCACGATGCGTGTCGCCGATATCATGAACCGCAATGTGGCGACGTGCTCGACAGAGGATCTGCTGCCCTTTGTGATGGCGATCATGACCAATTGGCGCACGCGCCATGTGTTGGTCATGGAAGGCGGCGCGCCTGTCGGCGTGGTGAGCATCGGCGACGTGGTCAAGCACCGGCTCGAAGAAGCGCTGCGCAATGAACAGGCGATGCACGAGTACATTGCCGGCACCGCCTATCACTGAGGGCGCAAACCGGGAGCGGGAATTAGGGTGGACTGCCCGGAAGCTCGGCAATGCCTCGGCCGGGATTTTCAGTTGCTGCCCCGGCTCCCGCCGCCGCATCGAAGGCGGCGCGCACCTTTTCAACCTCCACCGGACAAGGGTATTCGCCCTGCCGCATCAGGCTGTTGAGACGCAGGTCTCGGTAGTTTTCCGGCACGAACACGAGCCCGCTGGGAAAGTGCCTGTTGATCTTGAGCTGCGCTCTCAGTTCGCCCTGGGCGGATCGAACGACCACGTGATCGCCATCCGCAAGACCAAGCTGAGCGGCATCGCGCTCGCTCATCTCGACATATGGGTCGGCAGCAACCGTATTCAGGATCGCGGAGCGTTCAGAAAGATATCCGTTGTGGAACAGGCAGTTGCCGGTAATCAGCATGAGCCGGTCGCCGGCAATCGGAATGGTAGGCGGCGCCGCGAGGAACTCATCAGCCGGCGGTGTCGGCACCGATCGGGTAAATGCTCCGTCAATGCCAAGCCCGTTCAGCGTCAGCCCCTGATAGGCCGGTACCAGTTGGGTCATCTCGTCGAAGATTTCGGCTTGCGTTGACGACCGTAACTGCTGATTTCGAAGCGCCGCGACGAAGTCGAGGATCGCCAGATTGCCCCGCGTCTCGGAGGCGGCTTCGCGGAACTTGCAGACTTTCTGGGTCCGGCCCTCATTGCTGGTGAAGGTACCGGATTCTTCGCCGTAACTCGCTGCTGGCAGCACCACATCGGCCAGGCCCACCGTGTCGGTGAGGAATGCGTCCTGTACGATCAGGAGATCAGCGGCGCCAAGCGCTCGCGTGACGCGTTTCCGGTCCGGATAGCTCATCACTGGGTCGCTTCCAACAATATAGAGCGCGCCCATCCGCCCGCCGTCGCAGAGCTCAAGCATGGTCCCAAAATCTGCGCCCGGCTCAGACGGGATCGCGGCGCCCCAGGCCCGCTCAAGAGTTGCGCGCGCAGGAACATCGGTGACGGCACGTAGTCCTGGTAGCGCTGCCGGCAGAACCCCCATGTCCCAGGCGCCCAACTGGTTAGCACGGTCGAACAGGAATTGCATCGCCAAGTCCTTGCCAAGGGCACGAAGAAGCCGCAGCAGCTTGTTGATCTGTTGTAATGCTGCGCGCGCACGCGGAGATCTCAGGAGGTCAACGCTGACAAGAACGGTGACGCTGCCGCTGTCCAGCAGCGCAGCAGCGACGCGGTCCGGCCCGTCACCATCGGTCGCTCCCAACCTGCCGGCTGGCGCGCCGATATCCACTGCAGCATCGCCCGGCAAGACCCGACCGGCCGCCGCAACGAGACCGTCCACCACCGCGGCAAGGCCCGCCGCCTCACCGCCAGGAGGAACGCGAACGACCGCCCGGGCATCGGCGTCCAGACGGGATGGCCGCGCCGAGAGCATGAGCAAGTCGGTCTGCCGTCGCCGCGCGCCGTCCCGCAGCAGATATTCGGTGACCGGGTTTTCCTCGGTCACGTTGCCACCGACGACCAGCACGCAATCGTTGCCGATCACGTCCTGCAATGGCGCCCGTGTGTAGAAACCCGCCAGCAATGGGCCAAGCGCATCGGAAGGTGTGGCCCAACGCGACCCGCAGTCTATGTTGTTGGTCCGGAACACCGTCCGCATCACTTTCTGGAACTGGTAAAGAACCTCGTTGGGAAGGCGCGGCGAGGCTAGGCCGCCCGCGACCTTTCCCTCGACGGCAGAGAACCGCCGTTGCAGATAGTCCCCCGCTTCTTCCCAGGAAACCGGGACGAGGGCGCCATCACGACGGACCATCGGCCGTTTGATCCGGTCCCGGCTCCCGACGAAGTCGAGGCCGAAGCGCCCCCGCACGCAAAGGGTCTCGCGGTTGACCCCATATTCCTGCTTCGAGCGGACCCGCATGAACTCGCCCTTGCGCGTGCCGACGGTCAGCTGGCAGCCAGTGCCGCAATGCGGGCAGATCGTGTCGGTCTCCGCCAGATCCCAGGGCCGCGCCTTGTAGCGATAGGGAAAGCTCATCAGCGCGCCGACCGGACAGACCTCGACGCAATTGCCGCATTGATCGCAACTCGCGAGGCTGCCTTCGAAGCCGGTCACGGCGGTATCCATGCCTTTTTCGATCGTGCCCAAGGCGACGGCGCCGACCACTTCCTCGCACATCCGGACGCAACGCTGGCACTGAATGCAGCGGTTGACGTTCATGATGATGACCGGACTGAGGCGGATGTCCTTGGAGTGAAACACACGTTTGGCATCGCGGAACCGGCTTTCGCGGGGCCCGTACGCCATCACCAGGTCCTGAAGCTCGCACTCGCCGCCCTTGTCGCAGATCGGGCAATCGAGGGGATGGTTGGCCAGCAGCATGTCGAGCATCGAAGAGCGTGTTTCCTCGATCAGCGGCGTGTTTGCCCGCACCACCATGCCGTCTGTGACCGCGGTCGCGCATGCGGGTTGCAGCCGCCGCTGCCCTTCGATCTCCACCAGGCACATGCGGCAGGAGGCCAGCGCCGGCAGCCGCTTCAGGTAGCAGAAGGTCGGGATGTCGATCCCCAAACGCTCGGCGGCCTGCAGCACGGTCGAGCCTGCCTCCACTTCCAGCGTTTGTTCGTCTATCGTGATACTAACCATTGCCTTCCTGCGGCCTTCTATTTGCGCTCCTCAGTGAAACGGGCACCTGCCCGCTTCGATATGGGCGACGAATTCATGCTCGAAATGCGTCAGCGCCGCCCGCAGCCCCATGGCCGCACCATCGCCCAGAGCACAGAACGTGTTGCCGAAAATGCCCTTGCAGAGTGCCTGCAGTTGTTCGAGATCGCCCGGCGCCCCCTGCCCCGCCTCGACCCGGCGCAGCACTTTCACAACCCAGTTGAGCCCTTCGCGGCACGGGGTGCACTTGCCACAGGACTCATGGTGGAAGAATTCGATGATGCGGGTGGCGACCTTGACCATGCAGGTCGAGTCGTCGATTACGATGACCCCGGCCGAACCGAGCATTGAGCCGGCAGCCGCCAGCGAGTCGAAATCCATCCCAACGTCGAGCCCATGCTCCGGGATCACTGGCGCCGAGACGCCGCCTGGGATCACCGCCTTGATTTTGCGTCCAGGCAGCGGCCCGCCGGCGCGGTCCTCGACCAGTTCGCGCAGTGGTATGCCCATCGGCAGCTCGTAAAGGCCCGGTTTCCGAACCTGGCCGCTGAGGCAGTAGAGCTTCGGGCCGGGACTTTTGTCCGGGCCGATGCTGCGGAACCAGTTCGGCCCTCGCGCCACGATATGCGGAACGCAGGCCAATGTTTCGACGTTGTTGATGACGGTCGGGCTGGCGTAGAGGCCTTCGACCGCCGGAAACGGCGGTTTCAAGCGCGGCTGCGCCCGCTTGCCTTCTAGCGAGTCGAGCATCGCTGTCTCCTCGCCGCAGATATAGGCACCGGCACCGCAATGGATATGCACGGCGAAATTGAAATGCGAGCCGAGAATCCGTTTTCCCAGATATCCCTTCGCATGCGCCTCGGCGAGCGCCTGCTCGAGCCGCCGGATCGCCAGCGCGTATTCCCCGCGGATGTAGACATAGGCGGTTTCAGCCCCGATCGCGTAACCGCCGATAGCCATCCCCTCGATCAACTGGTGCGGATCACGCTCCATGATGATCCGATCCTTGAAGGTGCCCGGCTCGCCCTCATCAGCGTTGCAGCACAGGTATTTCGGCTTGCCGACGCGCTTCGGCACGAAGCTCCATTTCATTCCGGTTGGGAATCCGGCCCCGCCGCGACCGCGCAGGTTGGATTCTTTGACAAGATCGATGATCTCGTCGGGCGTGTGCTCACGAAGCGCCTTCGCCAGCGCTTGGTAGCCACCGCCGGCCTCGTAAGTCGCGAGCTGATGGCCATCCGGCACGCCCACATTCCTGAGAAGGACGGGTTCCATCATGACACTACTCTCCCGGCGGGGCTGTGGTGGCGGGATCGGCGCCGATCGCCTGCCCCGCCATCGCCCGCAGCCGTTCCAACAGCGCGTCGATCCGCGCAATGTCGAGGCCGCCGCAATAGTCGTCGCCGACCTGCATCACCGGGGCCATCTCGCAAGCACCGAGGCATTCGACGGTCGAGAGCGTGAATAGCCCATCCAGGGTCGTGCCGTCCTTTTTGATCCCCAGCACCGCCTCCAGGTGCCTCAGCAAATCCTCGGATCCACGCAGCATGCAGGAGACATTGTCGCAGAGTTGCAAGTGGAACATCCCCACCGGCTCGGTCCGGAAGAGCGTGTAGAACGTCGCCAGCTCGTAGACCCAGATCCGCTCGACGCCGAGGATGTCGGCGACCTCTTCCAACACGGGGCCTGGCAGATGGCCATGCTCCTTTTGCGCGATCAGAAGCGCGGGCATGATCGCCGAGCGCTGGTTCGGATAGCGCGCCGCCGCCACTTCGATTTTTTCGCGCATGTTCATCGCGTCCAAATCTCCCGTTACTTGTCCACCTCGGCCATCACCGGGTCGAGGCTGCCCAGAACGGCGATCATGTCGGCCAGGTAGTGCGCATTGCTCGTCCCGAACAGGCCCTGGAGGTTGACGAACGACGGTGCCCGCACCTTCATGCGGAACGGTTTTTCCGACCCGTCGCTGATGATGTAAAACCCGAGTTCACCCTTTGGCGCCTCGATCGCCGAATAGACCTCGCCCTTCGGCACCTTGAAGCCATACGCCGAAAGGTCGAAGTGCTGGATCAGTGCCTCCATCGAGCAATGCACCTTGTCCTTGTCTACGGGGAAAGCGACCGTCGGCATGTCGATCTGGAACGGCCCCTCGGGCATCTGCTCGAGGCATTGTTCGATGATGCGCATACTCTCACGCATTTCCTCGACCCGGCATTGCCAGCGTGCATAGCAATCGCCCTCTTCGCGGGTGATAACGTTGAAGTCGAGACGGTCGTAGATCTCGTAAGGTTCGTCGCGGCGGATGTCCCAGTCGACGCCGGAGGCGCGCAGGTTCGGGCCGCTCAGGCCCAAATCGATGCCGTCTTCGGCGGTGATCACGCCGATTCCCTGCGTTCGCTTCAGGAACACCCGGTTGTTCTCGATCAGCCGTTCATAGTCGCGAATCCGGTTCGGGAAGATGTCGCAGAACTCCCTGATCTTGGGGAAAAAACCGTCGGGCAGGTCCTCGCGCACACCGCCGACCCGGCAGAAGGAGGTATGCATCCGCGCGCCGCTGATCATCTCCAGCAGGTCCATGATCATTTCGCGCTCGCGCATGGCGTAGAGCAACGCGGTCATTGCCCCCAGATCCAGCGGCAGTGCGCCGGTGATCAGGAGATGACCGGAGATCCGCGCCAGTTCGGCCATCAGCACGCGGATATACTGCGCGCGGATCGGCGCTTTGATGCCCAGGAGCTTCTCCACCGCGAGCGCGAAGGCCAGGTTGTTCGACGGCGGGCAGACATAGTCGAGCCGATCGGTCAGCGGAAAAATCTGGGTGTAGGTGAAGCTCTCGGCCAGTTTTTCCGTGCCGCGGTGGAGGTAGCCGATATGCGGGTCCACGCGAGCGACATATTCGCCGTCCAGCTCAAGGACGAGCCGCAGCACCCCGTGCGTGCTGGGATGTTGTGGGCCGAGATTGAGGAGCACCTCCTTGGTGTCGAGCGCCTCGCCTTCCGGCCTGCTCAGTTCCGTGACTTCGGTCATCTCAAATTCCCGACGTGGAGCGGCCTCCCTTATGGAATGTCCTTGGTCGCGAGGTCGGGCTGTGTCGGCGGCGGGCCTTCGGCGCCAAACGGGTTCAGCTCGTCCTTGTAGCCCCGGAGCGGAAAGTCCTTGCGCTGAGGGAAGCCCTCGAACCCTTCCCACATGTAGATCCGCCGCAAGTCGGGGTGGCCCTCGAACCTTATCCCGTACATGTCCCAGGCTTCGCGCTCATGCCAATTGGCGGTCCGCCAGACGCCCGTCACCGACGGGACCCGCGGCGGATCGTCGAGGCGGCATTTGATGCGTACGCGCCATTTGTTCGGCAGCGAATAGAGGTGGTACACGGCCTCGTAGCGCGGCAACTCGGGGTAATGATCGACCCCGCAAATGTCCGACAGGAAATTGAACCGCAGCGCCGGGTGTTCCTTCAGAAACCGGCAAAGCTCGACGATCATATCGGGCGGAGCGGCGAAGGCGTGAACGCCATGCGCGAAGCCAAGATCGTCGATTGCGTTGCCGAAGCGCTCCTTGATCAGGATGAGATCGAGGGGTGTCTCCACGCTCATGGCACCGCGATCCGGTCCAGAGGCGTCCCGGCCAGCGCTCGGGATTTCTTGATCTTCTCCTGAAGTAGGAGGATGCCATGCATCAGCGCCTCGGGCCGTGGCGGGCAGCCGGGAACATGCACGTCCACTGGCACGAAGGTCTCCGCTCCCTGCACCACGGCGTATGTGTTGTAGACCCCGCCCGAGATTGCGCAGGTGCCCATTGCGATAACCCAGCGTGGTTCCGGCATCTGATCATAGAGCCGGCGTACGACGGGCGCGAATTTCCGGGTTATGGTACCGGCGATAATCATCACGTCGGACTGGCGCGGTGATGGCCGGAACACCACGCCGAACCGGTCGAGATCATAGCGGGCGCAACCCGCCGAAATCATCTCGATGGCGCAGCAGGCAATACCGAAGGTCTCGGGCCACAGCGCCGATTTTCGGCTCCAGTTGATAACGCTCTCGGCGGTGGTGAACAGCACGCTGTCGCGGATCGCATTGTTTACGCCTCCCATTCCAGCGCTCCCTTCAGCCAGGCGTAGGCGAAGCCCACAAGAAGCAGCACTATGAAGACGAACATCTCGACATAGCCGACCAGTCCGATGTCTTTCAGCACGACGGCCCAGGGAAAGAGGAACATCGTTTCGACATCGAAGACGACCAACAGGATTGCGAGAACAAAGAACTGCACCCGGAAGCGGCCTCCGGCGGCCTCGCCTGCCGGGTCCATGCCGCATTCATAGGGCATGTTCTTCGCGGGATAAGGATTGGACGGACGCAGCAGCGAAGAGACAAACAGCGTCGCCCCCGCCACCAGAACAACTCCGGCGACCATGATAAGAACCGGGAGGAACTCCATCGCAGTCATATCGCGTTGCCCCGTTCACCCGCCGAGGGCTTTCCTCAGGCCGCGACCGACCCAATTCGGGACCGGTAATGCGTCGCCCAGGGAAGGGACTTGGGCTATCCTTTCTTGAACTTCCAGTTTATTCCGCCGGGCGGATCATTGCAAATCCAATCAATTAGCCCCCCAAAACCGAATGCTGGGCAAGCCTCAGAAACCACGCCGGGAATAGGCCGATGCCGATGGTGCCGACGGCGGTGAAGGCGAGCGTGACGCGGACCAAGGGCGTCAGTGCCGGCTCGAACGGCCGTTCCGGCTCCCGCATGTAGATCACCATGACGATGCGGATGTAAAAGTAGGCGGCGACGGCGCTCAGCAGCACTGCGATCACCGCCAGCATGACGAAACCGCGCTCAACGAGCGCGACCAGGACGTAGAACTTGGCGAAGAAACCGGCCGTCGGCGGAATGCCGGCCAGCGAGAACAGATAGAGCAGCATCAGAAGCGCCAATCCGGGGCGCGACTTGGCGAAACCCGCGTAGTCTTCGATGATCTCGCCCGAGCAATCGCCGTTCCGCATCATGATGACGGTGGCGAAAATGCCGAGATTCATGAAAGAGTAGATCAACAGGTAGAGCATTACGCTGGCGACCCCGTCGGCGCCGCCAGCCACCACACCGAAAATGGCGAACCCGGCATGGGCGATGCTCGAATAGGCCAGCAGTCGCTTGAAATTATCCTGCACCAGCGCCACGAAACTGCCGAGCGCCATCGTCACCACAGCAAGGACTGCGAGGATAATCCAAACGTCCGAGGTCGCGACCAGCGGATTGAGGAACACCCGCAGGATCACCGCGAACCCCGCCGCCTTGGGGCCCACCGACATGAAGGCCGTGATCGTCGTCGGTGCGCCTTCATAGACGTCCGGGATCCACATGTGAAAAGGCACCGCGCCGACCTTGAAGACCAGCCCCGCGACGATGAAGACAACAGCCAGCAGCAATCCGGGATCGAGCGGATCGCCGGTCACCGCCGCAGCCATCGCGTCCAATTGTGTGGTGCCGGTGAGCCCATAGACCAGTGAAACGCCGTACAGGAAAATCCCGGTCGAGACCGAGCCAAGAATCACGTATTTCAGCGCCGCTTCGTTCGACCGCTGTTCTCGTCTCAGAAAGCCAGTCAGCACATAGGTGCAGATCGCCATCAGTTCGACGCCGACATAGACCGACAGGAGGTCGGTCGCCGAGGCCATGATCATCATTCCTGAAAGCGCAAGAAGCAGCAGGACATAGTATTCGCTGCTGCCGATCCCTTCGGTCTCGGCATATCGCCGTGAAAGGAAAAATGTCAGAACGGTGGCTAGGTAAAACACGAACTTGAAGAAGACCGCGAAGCGGTCAGCGATGAACATGCCCGCATAGGCCGGCTGCGCCTCGCCGGCGAACATGAGTGTTACAGAGGCGGCAATCAGCACGACCGCCACGGAAGCCCAGACAAGGACAGGGGCCTGCCCCTTCCGCAGAAACTGTCCCAGGATCAGCAGGATGCAGGCCCCCGTGATGACCACGATCTCGGGCAGGCTCGCCAGCACCGACAGGAAGAGCGCGGCGGCGGTCATTGGCCGCTCCCCTTGCCGTGCACCTGCATCAGCAGATGCTTCGCGGAGGCATCGATAATGTTGAGAAAGGGTTTCGGATAGAGCCCGACCCAAAGCACGAAGGCGGCCAAGGGCAGGATTGCGACCATCTCGCGGGCATTCACATCGCGTATGCTGAACCGGGCGCCGACGCTGGCCGGGCCAAGCGCGACTTTCCTGTACATGCCAAGCAGATAGGCCGCGCCCAGCAATGCGCCCAAAACAGCGGTCGCGCCGACGGCCAAGTCGGCCGCAAACCCGCCGGACAGCACGAGCAACTCCCCCACGAACGAATTCGTTCCCGGCAGCGCCATCGCCGACAGGACGAACAACGCAAGAAACGCGGTATAGACCGGCGCCGCCTTCATCAACCCGCCATACTCCGCCATGCTGCGCGTGTGTGTCCGCTCGTAGATCAGGCCGACGAACAGGAACAACGCTCCCGTCGTTACGCCATGATTGAACATTTGCAGGATGCCGCCCTCAAGCCCGCGCAGGTTCAGCGCAAAAATCCCTAACGTCACGAAGCCCATGTGGCTGATGCTCGAATAGGCCACCAGCTTCTTCAGGTCGTCCTGCGCCAGCGCAAGCAACCCGCCATAGACGATCGCAAGCGCCGAAAGTGCCATCATCAGCGTCGAATAGTGCACTGACGCTTCAGGCAGCATCGGCAGCGAGAACCGCAGGAATCCGTACGCACCCATTTTCAGGAGCACGCCCGCCAGGATGATGCTGCCCGCCGTCGGCGCCTGCACATGGGCATCCGGCAGCCAGGTATGGACCGGAACCATGGGGACCTTGACCGCGAAGGCGATCAGGAAGGCGAAAAACAGCCAGGACTGGACCTGGAACGGCAAATCCTGCGCTGTCAGGGCGAGGATGTCGAAGGTCTTGCCGCCGTGGAAATAGAGCACGATGACACCGATCAGGAATAGGAGGCTTCCCGCCAGCGTGTAGAGGAAGAACTTGAACGCTGCATAGACCCGGCCTTCGCCCCCCCAGACGCCGATGATCAGGTACATCGGGATCAGCATCGCCTCCCAGAAGACGTAGAACAAGAACAGGTCGAGCGCGCAGAACACGCCCAGCATCAACGCCTGCATGACCAGCAGGCTGACCATGAACTCCTTCACCTTGCGGTCGATCGCGGCCCAGGAGGCAAGCACGCAGATCCAGCCCAACAGCGCAGTCAGGAACACGAAGAGCGCACTTATTCCGTCGATGCCGAGCGCATATGTGATCCCAAGCGCGGGCACCCAAGGGTGCCTCTCGATGAACTGCATCTCATGGGTAGTGGTGTCAAAGCTGGCCAACATGGCCAAGCAGAGAGCGAGGTCGAGGATGGTGACACCGAGTGCTGTCCACCGCACCGCATCGTCACGGCGCAGAAACATCAGAACCGCTGCACCGGCGACGGGCGTGAATACGATGAGACTGAGTAGCGGGAATCCCATCGCGCCTCCTACCGCCACGCCACGGCGAAGACGGCAACGGCTGCGATCACACCGACAATCATCGCCAGCACGTAGTGGGTCACGACGCCGGTCTGGAGCCGACGCAGCGCCGCGCCGCCGCGCAGGATCGAGCGGGCAACGCCGTTCACGATGGCGTCCACGCCGGTGCGATCGATCCGCAATCCCGCCCGTGCCGCCCCATGCAGGAAGGGCAGCGCCGCGGTCTCGGACACGTCGCTCACCGCCTTCTCGTAGCGCGCCAGCGGTTTCTCAGCGATCCACATGAAGACCCGCGCGCCCTTGCGGTAGAACCAGTCAGTGTCGAGGCTGATCGTATTCTCGGGATCGAGCGCCTTGAGGAACAACACGAACCCCAACGCTGTAAACATCAGCACGCCGAGGCTCTCGGTGACATGGACGCCGGTGTAGGGTTCGAAGTCGACCGGATAGGGCAGCAGCGCATACAGCACCTGGGGGAACACCCCGATCGCGATGCACAGCACCGCCGCCATGCCCATCGCGACCAGCATGTTGCCCGGCGGTTCGCGCGCCTCCAGCTTCTGATCCGTGCCGAAGAACATATAGTACGGGAGTTTCAGTCCGGTGTGCAGGAACGTCCCTGACGACGCCATCGTCAGCGCCAGCACCACCAGCGCCCGATGGTCCTGCCCGGCGGCGGCCACCACCATCGACTTGGTGACGAAGCCGGAGAAGAATGGAAATGCCGAAATCGCCAAGGCACCGACCATATAGAGCGCCACGGTCATCGGCATGGTTTTGTAGAGCCCACCAAGCTCGGTGAGCTTGCGACGGCCGGTGACGTAGATGACCGCCCCCGCCCCCATGAACAAAAGCGCCTTGTAGAGGATATGCGCGAAGGCATGGCCGGTTGCCCCGTTCACGGCCATCTCGGTCCCGATGCCGATGCCCGCCACCATGTAGCCCACCTGACTGACGATGTGATAGGCCAACAGTCGCCGGCAGTCGTTCTCCAGCACTGCGTAGATGACGCCGTAGAGCGCCATCGCGGTGCCGAGCCAGACCAGAAGCTCGGTGCCCGGAAACGCCCGCGCCAGTACGTAGACGGCGGTCTTGGTGGTGAAAGCGCTCATGAACACCGCCCCGGTGACGGTCGCCTCCGGATAGGCGTCGGTCAGCCAGGCGTTGAGCGGCGGTACCGCCGCGTTGAGCAGGAACCCGGCAAGTATCAGGTAGGCGCCGACGCCCATCCCACCCTCGATCGGACCGAAAAGCAGCGAGCCGGTGGCCAGCCCGTGGAGAATGATGCCGCCGAGCAGGGCAACCCCGCCGGTGATGTGGACCATCAGATAGCGAAAACCGGCGGCGATCGCCTGCCGGCTGCCCTGGGCGAAGACCAGATAGGCAGAGGCAAATGCCATGGCCTCCCAGAACAGGTACAGGGTCAGGTAGTCGCCGGCGAACACCACTCCGAGCGCGCTGCCGACGTAGACGAACGCTGCGACATGCTGGCCGGCGTGAGGCAGGTGCAGCGCGTAGACGGTTCCGATCAGCGCCATGATGGTGAAAACGGTGGCGAAGACGATGCTCAGCTTGTCGACCTTCGCGATCAGGACTTCCTGCCCGATGAATTGCATCTCGCCATAGCTGCCCGGCTGCATTGCAAGCACGGCGAGGATCGCCAGCGCCGGAACCAGCAGCAGATAGGCCTTGCGGATCGACCCATTGAGCAACGGGATCGGCAGCGCGCCGAGAATGAAGATCAGGCTCGGATGGATAAAATCAATCATAGTAATCCTCGCGCCGCATGAGCCCACACTGGTGGCCGAGGAACTTGGAAACGAAAATCAAAACCATGCAGGAGCCGAAGCCGTAAACGGCAGACCAGCCAGGCAGGCGGTCCCACAGGTATTCGGCGTGTTCGCGAGAAACCAGAAAGTCGGCGACGACGATCAGGACGAGCACCAGATAGAACAATCGGCGGCGCTGCCTGGCATATTCTTCGTCACCAAAGAAGTTGACGACGCGTTTGATCATTTGACCACTCCGTCCGCCAGGGCGAGAAAATAGCCGGGAAAGATGCCCATCAGCACCGAAAGGATGGCGGTTGCGACCAGCGGGATCGTCATCATCGGAATTTCACGAACCGTCGCCGGGCTCTCCTGCACCTCCGTCCCGAAAAAGGCGACATAACTGACCGGCAGGAAGTAGGCGGCGTTCAGGACCGAACTCACTAAGAGCACGATCAGGAACGCAATCTCCCCCGCCTCCACAGAGCCCAGCGCCAGATACCACTTACTGACGAAGCCCGCGGTCGGTGGCACCCCGATCATGCTGAGTGAGCCGACAAAGAATGCCCCCATCGTCCAGGGCAGCCTACGGCCGATACCGGCCATATCGCTGATGTTCCGTTTGCCAGACGCGCAGTAGATCGACCCGGCGCAGAAAAAGAGTGTGATTTTCGAGAAGGCATGCGCGGCAATGTGGATAATCCCGCCGACCATTGCGACCGGCGACAACAGAACCACGCCCAGCACGATATAGGACAGTTGGCTCACCGTCGAATAGGCGAGCCTCGCCTTCAGATCGTCCCGGGTCAGGGCGTAGACCGACGCCATCAGGATGGTGAACGAGACCAGATAGGCCGTGGCTGTGCCGAGGCCCAGTTCGCCGACCAGTCCGACGCCAAAGACGTGGAACACCACGCGCAGCACGCAGAATACGCCCATCTTGACCACCGCCACCGCATGCAAGAGCGCGCTGACTGGTGTCGGCGCCACCATCGCGGCAGGCAGCCATGCGTGCACCGGCATCACGGCGGCCTTGGCAAAGCCGAAAAGATAGCAGAAATAGACGACCGTCAGCAGCGCCGCCGATGCATCGGCCCCCGCCAGCAGTCCCCCCGCCACAAAGTCCAGCGACCCCGCAATGTGATAGGTCAGCGCCAGCGCGGCAAGCAGCACGCTTTTTGACGCACCCATCAGATAGACGAGGTACTTGCGGCTGCCCTTCCATCCCTCTTCGTCCTCGTGGTGGTAGACGAGCGGATAGGTAACCAGGCTGAGTACCTCGTAGAAGATCACCAGCGTAAACAGATTGGCGGCGAAGGCGCCCCCAACGGCCGCTGCCAGGCTGGTGGCGAAACAGGCGAAGAAGCGGGTCTGCGCATGCTCTTTCAGGTGCCGCATGTAGCCGATGGAATAGATCGCGGCCACGATCCATAGAAGTGACGATACTGTGGCAAAGACCATGCCGAGCGCATCGACGCGGAAAGCGAAGTCGATCCCCGGTAGTATCTCGAAAAGGCGCAAATCGACGGTCCCGCCCGCCAGTACTGTGGGCGCCATCGATGCGACAATCGCGAACAGGGCGATCGCGGCCAACGGCGAGACGACGTCGCGGAGTTTCTCGCGGTTGTTGAGAAGGACAACGGCCAGGGCCGCCAGAGCCGGGACGGCGACGGCAAGCAGCGGCCGGATCGTTGTCTCCGGGTCCAAGCCGCTATCCTTTCATCATGGTCACATCGTCGACCTTGAGGGTGGATTTGTTCCTCACAAGGGCGACCAAGATGCCGAGGGCGACGGCAACCTCCGCCGCAGTGATTGCGATGACGAAGATCGCGAAGATCTGCCCGCGGAAATCGCCGTACTGACGGCCGAAAGCGATGAAGTTGATGTTGACCGAGTTGAGCAGCAGCTCCAGCGACATCAGCACAACCAGAATATTGCGTCTGAGCAAGACGCCCGCCGCTCCAATCACGAACAGCGCCACTCCGAGCAAAATATACCACCAGAGCGGAACCATCACCCTGGCTCCTTCCGCGCCAGCACGATGGCGCCCACCAGGGCCGCCAGCAGGATCACGGAGGCGGCTTCAAACGGCAGGAGATAGTCGGAGAAAAGCGTCGTGCTGAGCTGCCTGATCGCGTCACCGTCGCGCGTCGCGACCGGTTCGACGACGGAAAAGCGGTCGCTCCGGAGCACCAGAACGAGCATCTCGATGCCAAGCAGGACGAGCAGCACGAGAGTCGGAAGGCTGCCGCCCGGCAAGAACCGCTGCAAGACGGCTTCGCGCACGTCGATCATCATGATCACGAATAGGAACAGCACCATGATCGCGCCGACATAGACGAAAATCTGGATGACGGCGAGCAACGGCGCCTCCAGCATGATGAAGATTGCGGAGATCTGCAGAAAACACGCCATCAACGCCAATGCGCTGTGAACCGGATTCCGCGCCACGACGACCATCAGGGCCGCGACCACGGCCACCGTAGCGAACAGAAGAAAGAACCCCTGATCCATCGACGCCGCCCCTCGGGCGCGAACTGTCACTCGGCGAGACGGCCGGATTGGAGTAGCGCCGCACTTCAGATGCGTTCACAAATTGTGCCCTAGTATCGGATTTTTCACAAGATTATTGTCGGCGGTCGGCTAGAGGGGCGACCTTCGGAGGGAAACTTGACAAGGGGCATCGTAGACGTGCCTAAGCCGCAACCGACGTTTCATGCAGATGCCGCCATCGGAGCGAGCCATCCGCTGAAGCTTCCAAAACGACGGTCGAGCGTCTTGCGGTTTGAACCCCGCCCGCATCCGCGTGCGTCTCGCGATAGGTGACGCAGGCTCCGCCCGACCATTCATGACAGATCTGCATCTCGTCGACCGTGATCCGCAGCTCCGGGCGTTTCCCGTGCAGACGTCCGAACAATTCGCCCACGCCCTCTTTGCCAAGCGCGGTCCCTTGCATGGAGATCATGCGAAACTCAGGCGAGAAGCGTTCGAGCAGTTGCACCAGATCGGCAGGCCGAGCCGCCCCGATGAACCAGCGTTCGATCGCGACGTGGACATCGACAATCTCACGGAAGAATCTTTCAGTATCGGTCACGTTCGGCTCCTTGTCGGACAGTGTGAAAGAATGGGCTACGCGCGCTAATCGGCTCGCCGCAGGCGCAGAACGAAGGGCAGCGGAAACACGATCAGAACGGCAGCGATCACAAAACAGTAGCGGTAAGCCAGGGCATCGGCCGCACCGCCGCTGGTCGCGAGGAAGAGCCCCAGCAAGCCTCCCAGCACACTCGCACCGAGCGAGAAACTGAGCTGACGGTTGATGTTCCACAGCGCGCTTGCCTCTGCCATCCGTTCCGTTCGAACCGACGTAAAGGCTGCCGTCTGGGCCGTGCTCGTGCAAAGGCTCGCTCCGAAACCCATCAGAACAAAGGACGCGATCCTGACGGTGAACATTCCGGCGAATGGTGTGGCCAACAGCAGCACGCCGGCGCTGGTGACGGTCATGCCGACGAGAAAGAGCGAGCGCGGGCCTCGGGACGCAAACATCCGCCGCGTGGACATGATGGCGACGCAGGATGCGGCTGCCCATGGGAGCATAAGCATTCCCGTTTGTGTGGCCGTCAGACCAAGGCGGTCCTGCAAGTACAGGGAGGCGATCAGGTTTACGCCCGTGAAAACGCCCGGCACACACAGGTAGATGATGCTGCCAGTCCTGAGCATCGGATCGGAGAGCAGACGCAGATCAAGCAGCGGTTCGCGCGAACGCAGCGCATGGCGGAAATAGGCGGCGCCCGCGACAATCGCCAAGGCAAGGACAATCGCGGCATGAACGCCGCGTCCCGCCTGACTAGTGAGCGTCAGGCCAAGGGGAAGGCAAAACAGGGTGATGGCGCTCAGCAGGAAGCCGGCAATGTCGAGCGCCGGCTTCGCTTCCGCCAACCGATCGACCGGCGCCCAGGCAAGGGCCAATGCTGCTATCGCCGCTGCCAGTGGCGCAACACCGATAAACACCCAGCGCCAGGACACATGATCGGCAGCGATCCCGCCGATGGCGGGTGAAAGTGCCGGCACCAGCAGCGCAACCGTCATGACCACGGCCGTCAGATGGGCGCGGTCTTCCGGCGGATAGGCGCGATAGGCCATGCTCTGGCCGACCGGCACGAGCAGTCCTCCGCCGAGACCCTGAACGAGCCGCCAGGCGAGAAGCGTCGCAATCCCAGTGGCCATACCCCCGCCGAAGCTTCCCACCGCCACAATGAGCAGAGAGGCAATGAACACGCGGCGTTCGCCGATCCGGCGCGCAAGCCAGCTCCCCAGCGGAATGGCGACAGTCAGGCCGAGCATGTAGATCGTGCCGACCCAGGCGAGATGCACGACGGATGCGCTCAGCTCCCGCTGCAACGCCGGCAGGGCGGCATTGAAGATGAACATATTCGCGAGATCGACGGCGAAGCCGAGAAGATAGAGGGTGGCAATTCGGGAGCGGGCGGACACCGGGAAAACCTTTGATAGGAATGACGCCCGCAGGGTATTCCCTTTCATATCGTCGAATAAGGCGATACAATTCGACAACACTTGTCGACTCTATTTACCAATTGGAGTGCGTTATGGCGGTGAGTCTTGATCGCCTGACTGCTTTGCGAGCCGTCGTGGAAGCAGGATCGTTCACTGCGGCCGCCAAGCAACTCAATCAGGCCAGGGCCGCCGTCAGTTTCAACATCAAGCAGCTCGAAAGGGAATTGGGCGTCACGCTCCTTCATCGCACCACGCGCAGCCTTGCTCTGACCGATGCCGGAGAACGGTTCTATGCGCGCTGCCTTCGCATTCTCACGGAAGCCGATGAGGCGATTGCCGAAGCGCGCACGGAGCAAACGGTGCTGAGCGGCAGCTTGCGCCTGACATCGACGGTTGAATATGGCGTCGCGGTGATCGCTCCGGCGCTTCAGAAATTCACTGCGCTGCATCCAGACCTCGACGTCCAGTTCGAAGCCTATCCGACGAATGTCGACCTCCTGCGCGACCGCTTTGACGTCGCAATCCGGCTGGGGCGCAACGAGCAATTCCAGACGTCGCCATATGCTGGTGTGCACCTGGGGACGTATCAACTCAGGCCAGTCGCGTCGCCGGACGTCCTCGCCCGCGTTGATCGAACTGTCGTTGGTGCACCCAAGATGCTGAGCGCGCTGCCGCACATCAGCAATGCCACCGTCGACCATGTGAAAAGCTGGACAATGTTCGACGAAGACGGGTGCGAATGCGCGTTCGAGGTGCCTCGTCCGTCCCGGCTACTTGCCAACAACGCATCGGTTGTGAAGGCGCTGGCGGTTGCCGGCGCAGGCGTTGCGCTTCTGCCTGACTGGTTCGTCGCGCCAGAACTTGCCAAGGGCACGTTGGCCGACGCCCTGCCGTCCTATCGCTTCCCCGATCACCAGATTTACGCGATGCACCTGCCCATGCAGATGGTCCCGCAGAAAATCCGGGCCTGGCTCCTTTTCCTCAAGGATCATGTCCGTCGTTGATTTCCTGGCACGGTACGCCGGACTTCTGCTCGGAAGTTCTCGACCAAACCCTACATTCCTACATGGCGGAGCGTGACAGATTCAAACTACCACCTCGTGAAGATCATCGACCTTCTCGATACCGTGTCCGGTCATCGCCGATGCGTCGACATGTGGGTCGTAGCAATTCCTCCTGCTTTATCCGATGTCCGGCGCTTCAACCCGCGAGGATCGATTGTTCGACGATCGTCAGCGCCCGGTCGAGTTCCTGGCGAGAGACCACCATGGGCGGCGAAAGCGTCATGACGTTGCCCTGACTGATCTTCAGGCTCAGCCCCGCTTCCATGCAGCGATAATAGGCCCGCTCCGCCAGCGCATTGTCCGGCGTGAAATCCGTCCGGTCGGATACGATCTCGACGCCGAAAAGCAGGCCGCGGCCGCGCACATCCCCGACCGCCGCGCAGCGTTCGGCGAAAGTGCTGAGCCGCTCCATCGCATAGCCGCCGAGTTCGGCGGCGCGCTCCGCAAGCCCCTCCTCGATGATGATGGAAATGGTGGTCAGAGCCGCGCGCGTCGTCACCGGGTTCTTTTCGTGCGTGTAGTGGCCGATGGCATAGTCGCCCGCCACGTCGAGATCGCGCCTGGCGACCACGCCCGCGATCGGCAAAATGCCGCCACCGAGCGATTTTCCAAGCACGAGGATGTCGGGAACGACGTCGTCGTGCTCGCAGGCAAAGAAGCGGCCGGTCTTGCCTAGGCCGGTCGGAATTTCGTCGAAGATCAGCAAGGTTCCGTGCCGGTCACAGGCCTCACGCACCTGTTTCCAGAAGCCCGGCGCCGGTGGATTGGGCGTCGCCCGCATCGGTTCGGCGACCAGCGCTGCAAAATCGCCCTCGCGGGCAAGGACGTAGGAGATCATGTTGGCGCAGGCGCGCGCGGAACTTTCGAGATTGTCCTGACCATAGGCGCAGCCATGGTTTGCCCAGGGCGCGACGTGTTCGGCGCCCGGCAGGAGCGGGCCGGCTATGCCCGAGCGGAAGGTCGCCTCGCCGCCGACGCTCGACGCGCCGAAGCCGGCGCCGTGGAAGGCATCCCAGAAGGAAAGCGTCTTGAACCGGCCGGTCGCGGCGCGCGCCAGCTTCAGCGCGACTTCGATCGCATCGGATCCACCCGTGGTGAACAAGACCTTGCCGAGATCGCCGGGCGCAAGACGGCCGAGCATCTCGGCAAGCTCGACGGCAGGTTCGCAGGTGAAACGACGCGGTGCAAAACACAAATCATCGATCTGGGCCTTGATTGCCTGTTTCAGCCGGGGATGGCCATAGCCGATGTGGTGAACGCTGTTTCCATGGAAGTCCATGTAGCGCCGGCCAGAGGTGTCCTCGATCCAGATGCCCTCCGCCTTGGCGATGGCGGTCAGGCAGGGGCTTGACAGGCTCTGGTGCAGGAAGGCGGCGGCGTCGCGCGCCACAAGGGAGTTCGTCCGTTCGTCGCCCATCCGGGCGTTCCAGGCCCCGCGCGCTGCCGATGTGTTGGCTTCGCCCTCCGTGTGAACCAGGGCGGATGCTGTGGCTTTCATCGCTTTCTCCGATCATCGTGCAGCTGCGTGCAAGCTATCGCATCTATCGGAGAGTGAACAAAATCGATATTAATGAGACAAATTAAGAATTCTTCGATGCCGATGCATCACCTAGGGGGCTTCCGCCTGTCATGCGCTATGTCCAGCTTCGGGCTTTCCATCACGTGGCTCTTGCCGGCAGTTTTTCGCAAGCTGCCCGAGCATTGCACCTCACGCAGCCTGCCATTTCCGACCAGGTGCGCTGGCTGGAGGAGGAATACGACGTCGCCCTATTCGTTCGAAAGCGCCGTCAGATCGAGCTGACACCGGCAGGTTCCCGGCTCCTGGCGGCGACCCACCGCCTGTTCGATGCCGAAGGCGAAGCCCTCGAGGTCCTGCAGGAGGAGCGATCGCTGCGGGCAGGCATGCTCAGGATCGCAGCCGATTCGGTGGATCACGTCCTGGACGTGCTCACCGTCTTCCAGGCGCGGTTTCCCGGCATTCAGATCAAGATCGTCGGCGGCAATTCCAACAGCATCGTGGAGGATTTGCTTGCCTACGACGTGGACGTCGGCGTCCTTGGCGAATTGGCCGATGAGCGCCCGTTCGAAGTCTTTTCGCTCAATGTCTCCCCTGTCGTGCTCTTCGCCGCGAAATCGCATCCCCTGGCGACGCGGACGAGCATTCCGCTTGAGGCGTTGAGCGCATGGCCCCTGATCATGAGGGAGCAGGGTTCACGCACCAGGCAGATGCTGGAGAAGCTCGCGGCGGCGCAAGGGGTGACCCTCCGCTACGCAATCGAGGCCGAAGGACGCGAAGCCGTCCGGCGGATCGTTGCCGCAGGCATGGGTCTCGGGGTTGTGTCCGAAGCGGAGTTCGACAACGATCCGAGGCTGGTGAAAATCGCGCTCGAACACCAGCCGCTTTCGATGCATGAAAAGCTGATCTGCCTGAAGGATCGCCGTAGCAGCAAGTCAATACAGGCCTTCTTCGCGACTGCGCGCGCACTGTCGCAAGGCTAGTGCGTTCCCCACCCCGCATGACCATCGATAGCCAATCGCGAAGATCCCTCGCCTTCGGCAGCGTCGCGTTACCTAGCGAAGCAACGCGCCTCCGACGCGCCGCAGCGAACGCTTGTGCCCCGCGGCACATCATGTCATTAGGACGCCTTCCCCGGAGACTGGCACATGACGAAAAACATAATCGCCGGAAAACCTTTGAAAAGATTGGTGTTTATGGCGTCCCTTTTTTTGTGGACACCGGCGAATGCAACGCCGGCACTCGTCGTGGATGCCGACAGCCATCAAGTTCTCTATCAGGAAGATGCCGGCGTACCCTGGTATCCGGCCTCGACAACCAAGCTCATGACCGCGTTCGTCGTGTTTGAAGCCCTTCGGTCTGGCGAGGTGACACTGACGACACCGGTCACCATGACCCGCAACGCAACGAAACAGGCGTTTCTCGAATCCGGCCTGACCTTCGGCCGGACAATGACCCTCGAAGACGCGCTCTTTGCCACGATTACGGCTTCAGCAAATGACGTCGCTGTAGCCTTGGCAGAAGTAGTCGCTTCCGGCGAAACGTCTTTCGTTCGGCGAATGAATGAAGCGGCGGCCCGCATCGGGCTTACGGGCACGCATTTTACCAATCCAAACGGTCTATTTGACCGAGAGAATTACACGACTGCCCGCGATCTTGCGATACTTGGGTTGGAAGTGGACCGGATGTTTCCTGAATATCGCCGCTTCTTCCTGGCTTCGGCAGTCACGATCGACGGTAAGGAGATCAAGTCCAACAATCTGTTGTTGACGCGTTTCAGCGGCACCATCGGGATGAAGACTGGTTTCCTATGTGCATCCGGACGAAATATCGTCGGGCTCGCAACTCGAAATGGAAGGCGCGTGATGGTGGTCATCTTGGGCGCAACGACAGAACGGGAACGCAACGAAAGATCCGCGCAATATCTGACGCAAGCCTTCGATGGAACGCTGTCCTCCGATGCAGTGCTTGTGGATCATCTGCCGAACCGGACCGGTGTCGCGCCGCAGGATATGCGCCTTCGCCTCTGTACCGACCAGAGTGCTGACTACGAGGCCAGCCGAAATAAGCTTTATCCAATGGGCCTGGCAGGTCAGGAAACCTACTTGCGGGATCATATCCCCGGGCAGGTCCACGCGATCACGACATGGGCCAACGATAACGTCACGGATGTACCAACACCCGCACCACGCCCATCATAATCACAACAACGAGCCGGCTGTATGGTGCCATACACCTTCGGCCCGGGTCCCCAGCGATCTGCCCAGAGCCGCGGCCTGCGGTTCATGGGTCGCCGGCGGCACGCAGATACCCCCTCCGGCTCCCGTCTGGATGCACGGCCTTAGCCGTATGACACGCGCAGTTTGGTTTAGAGGTGCGCCCGCGCGTGAAAGTGTTAATGTGGAAAGTCACGGATTTGCATTGCCGCCCCTGTTTCGATCACTGTCGAGGGAGACTGCAAGATGGCAAAGAAGCTGCTCGAAGGCGCCTCGAAGGAGGATCAGACCTGGTTGGCCGAAGTGACATACCGGTTCGCGTTCGATGCTGTGTATAGGCCCCTACCACCGGATGCGAACGCTGCCCGGTCGAGACTCGAGGCTGGAAACCGGGCCTTCGCCGAACTCCTTGACCGGATCACCTCATCACCACCCGCAAAGCTGAACATCGCTGTCGACCCGCATGATGTCGGCCTTCTTCCCGGGCGCAGCGCGGCACCCAAACAGCAACCGTTTGCGGCAATTGTCGGTTGTGCCGATGCGCGTGTTCCGGTGGAGCTGATCTTTTCCGAAGGCCCGAACGACCTGTTTGTCGTCAGGGTGGCCGGCAATGGCATGGGCGACGACGTCACGGCCAGTCTGAGCTATGCGGTTGATCATCTCAAGGATAGCCTGCGCACGATAGTCATCCTCGGCCACAGCGGGTGCGGGGCCGTTTCGGCGGCCGTCGACGTCTATCTGAAGCCAGCAAAATATATGCAAATCATGACGCAGAAGGATCTGCGTCAAATCCTGGACAGCATATTGATTGTGATCCAACTTGGCGCGACCTGGCTGGAGCGGGTGTATGGGACCGAGGTCGTACGTCGGCCGGGATATCGGACCACACTGATTGAGGTGGCGATAGCGCTAAACGCGGCGCTGACCGGGTATGGCATTCGTTCGCGCCTGAACTTGGCGGCCCGCGGCGAAATTGAAGTCGTCTACGGCGTCTATCTTCTGGAGGAGCGGCTTGTGTGGTCACCAAGGGGAGAGAACCCTGACTGGTTTCATTTGTCCGTCGCACCAAGGGACCCGGATGACTTCGTCATATTGTGTGACCTCCTGGTGTCGTGCCCTCGGGTAATAGACTTGCTCGATACCACTCCAAAGGCCGTGCCGCACTAGGAGACCTGTGCGCGGGTGCCTGGGCTGGCGTGTTGATCTGCAGCTCTCAATCTGAACAATGGATTGAGGGATTCGATATCACGTCGGCGCATGGGTCAGGAATAGTTCGGTTTTGCCGTTGATCGCTGCCAGCATTCGTCTTTGGATGAGCTTGCCAGACTTTCTTCTGATTTCTGTCCCGTTTCGTCGGCTTACGCCTGCTTGCGGGTCGCCTTCGCGGCGATGAGCCCTCCACCGGTTACGGGGTAAACAAAAAGCCCGCGGACCTTTCGGTCTCGCGGGCTTTTGTGTGTCTGGTTGCGGGGGCCTGATCATGCAGAGACTTGTAATTTCGGGACGCCGTATGAACTTCGCTCATATATCGACGTCGTCGCCGCACCTTGAGGCGCCTAGCCGCAGCGATGACGCGGGCGGTGATCGGCGTGTAGCACAAGAGCAGGAGGTCGGCGTCAGCCACTTCGCGCATCAGCCTCAACGCCGCGCGCCCGAAGCCCGGCATCGATTTCCGGGCATTTGATTTCCTGATCCGTCTGAACGGCTTTCATGGCATTCCTCCTTCTTCATCCGATGCACGGCGCGTCAACCCGCGACGAAAGATTGCTCGACGATCGTCAGCGCCTGCCGAGCCAGCCTCAAGCCCGGATGTGCTGCGAGACGGCGGACGGCTGACATTCAGTTCGGCCCCGGCTCCGGCGAAACTGCCGAGCCGCGCGGCGGCTTCAAAGGCCCGAAGCCACTTCAGCGGCAGGTGAGCGGAAACCATGACACCCTTAGTTTTTCAGCGAAGTGCCACTAATCCTTTTGATCGAGGTGACGAGCAAAATCATCCTACTTTAGGCGAAATTGTTCTGCGGATAGTGAAACTCTAGCGTGCTGCATCAGGTTGGCGCCTCCGTCTTCAATCCGCTGGCGATCGCGCCAAGACTGATCCGCAGTGCCACAAGGGGACCGAAGGGTGATTGCGGCGGCGGCCAAAAGGGCGCTGCTCGAAAGTGGGGGGACAGATGTTTGCGGATTTCGAGGTCTTTCAGCAGGCGTTCGACGTGTGCGTCGCGGGCGCTGGCCCGGTCGGTATTGCCGCTGCGCTGGAATTGAGCAGGCGCGGCATGCGAACGCTGCTTATCGAAGCCGGGCCGAAACGATCGAAACGACCCCAACGAAACGAAACAGGCTTCGACATAGAAGACGATATCTATCACGCTTCGGACCGACATACTTCGGCCACCGGACTTGGCGGCACGTCCGAACGATGGGGTGGGCAATGCGTTGAGCTGGATGATATAGACTTCGAAGCAAGAGATTATGTCGCACACTCCGGTTGGCCTATTGCTCACGAAAAGATTTCGCCTTTTTATCAGCGGGCGCGGGCTCTTTTGAGCAGCAATGTCGCCGGCGAGCGATCGGAGCCGGAACCGGAGACTGATTTCCCATCATCGCGGGAAAGCTGGACACGAATACGCAACACAGCGAAGGCCAACAGCGCCGAGCTCGCTTCGTCGAAGAACCTCTTCGTCGCCCTGGACGCGAGGATCAAAGCTCTGGCGTTCGATCCGGTTGAGGCGCGAGTACATTCCATGTCGATTGCCTGCCGCGGTGGTTCGTACAAGGTGTGCGCCGACCAATATGTGCTGGCCTGTGGCGGCAGAGGTAATACCCGGCTCCTGCTGAACCTCCAGCTGGCGTTTCCGCAATTGTTCGGCGGAAGCGATGGGCCGCTCGGGCGCTTCTACATGGGACATCTCGCTGGACAGATCGCGCAGATCGAATTCGCCACCAAAGAGCATGCCGAACGGTATCTTTTTAAGCGCACATCCACCGGAACCTTCGTGTGTAACCGGTTTCAACCCGCCCCCCAATTGCAACGGGCACTCGAGCTGCCGAACATCGCTTTTTGGCCGACGAACCGGAGGGCCGCTTTCGGCGAGGCCGACGCGGCGCTCTCGCTGCTATATCTCTGGAACAGTCGGAAGTCCTTCGTCCACAAGGCCACATGGGGCGAAGCCGACCGATTCCGTTACTATAATGCGCTGCATAATGTACTGCGCAATCCCCTTAGCGCGACCTCTTCGGCGCTGGGGCTGCTTCGCCAAAAATTCAGCTTGGCCGAACCATATGTTCTGCTGCGCAGGCCAGACATGAAATACGGTCTTCGCTACCATGGGGAGCAAATTCCAAGCAGTTCAAGCCGCGTCTTCCTCAAGCCAGAGCAAGATGCGGACGGCCAGTTCAAGCTCGACGTCTCATTCCGATATCTGCCTCAGGATTTTCGCGGGACGCTCCAAGCACATGTCGCCTTGGATCGCTGGCTCAAGGAGCGCAAGATAGGCAAGCTGATATTCGACGCAGCCCCCGAAAACCTCGAAGAGCATATCGCCGCGCAAGCCAAAGACGGCTACCATCAGATCGGGTTGACCAGGATGGGCGTGGACCGCAACCATGCCATCGTCAACCACAACTGTCGCGTCATCGACATCGCTAACCTCCATATCGCCGGTAGCTCCGTTTTCGCTACGTCCGGACAAGCGAACCCCACGCTTCCCGCCGTCGCCTTGGCCATCAGACTCGCCGAACATCTCGCCAGCGAGGCCCGCCATCAAAGCACGGCGGCGAGTTTGTCGACGAGCAGCCGCGGAAGCCTCTCTCCCGGCCCTCAACCCGTCACGGAAATCCTGTCCTCACTCTGACTCTCGGGGGGCGTTGCGTGGGAAGCTCCCCACTCGAAGGCCGGCGACCCTGGCGCCGGTCAGGGGGAAGCTGTCCGCACATAGGCTCAACTTGGCGCCCCCAGACAGGACACTAACCGCCACCCCTTACAATACTAATCTTACTAATCAACACCCTCTTGACTCCTAATTGACACCGACCGTTGCTTTGTTCTGCCTTAGAACGCCAAAAAGCCCGCGGACATTACTGTCTTGCGGGCTTTTTTTTGATTTGGTTGCGGGGGCCTGATCGCACCGAGACTTGCAATCCCAGCGCCTTGCCTGAGCTTTACGCAACCATTCTGTTATACGGTCCAGCGGTCATTCGCTTCGTCACCCTATCGGTGCGGCTCTTCCGGCGCTGTCGCGTGCGGGTCAGATCGTTTCGATGAGAACGCGGTTGCCTAGCCCTTGTCCATCGCAGACTGCAAGGTTGCTCGCATCTCGTTGGCAACGTCTTTTAGGATTGCTGTGAATTTTTCCGCGACTGCCGAACCCGTTTTTCGGGCCGGACGCCAGACGGCGAGCGCGTAGGGGACGCCGACGCTGAACCTTCGCAGGACCACGCCCTTGCCCAAATAGTTCGCGGCGGTCAGCGGATTGATGATTGATACGCCCACTCCGGCTGAAACCATTGAACAGACGCTTGCCGCAGTCGTCGTTTCAACCGCGTAGCTACGCGAGATGCCCGCTGCAAAGAAGATGTCGTCCAGTTTCCGTCTATACGGGTCATCCTGCGAAAAATAGACGAACGGGACACTATCGAAATCGGCAGGCTCGAGAACCGGTTTGGACGAAAGCGGATGACCAATCGGCAAGACGCAGACCAGGTCGCCAACTTCGATGCGCTGCGAGATAACTCCCTGATGTTCGAACCGGCCTTCAGTTACCCCCAGGTCAAACACGGTCGTGGTCATCTCATGCTGCAGAGCCAATTCCTCGAGGGAATGAAGGGACAAATGAACCGCGGGGCGATGCTTCAGGAGCCGTTGCGCCACACGGGGCAGGATCGCCTCAGCATAGGCGGGGATGGTCGCGACCCGGCAGTTCGCGGCATTGTGCGTTCGGATCGCGGACGCGGCCCGACTAATTTCTTCCATGCCGACGAAGGCGCGGCGCACGACTTCATGCAGCAGCAGCGCCTGGTTCGTCGGTGTCAGGCGCTTGCCGAAGCGCAAGAACAGCTCGAATCCGATCCGCTGTTCCATATCCCGCAACTCGCGGCTTATCGTTGGTTGCGATGTCCCCAAGGCCGCCGCAGCCGCGGTCATGCTCTTGTTGATCATGATGGCGTTAAAAATCTCCATCTGACGCTGATTGAGCCGCATCGTTCCGTTCTTTCTCTTTCCCGCCTCTGAGATACCACCATTCCCGTCGTTGACCGGTCGAGGTTCCAGCAATTTGCATATCAAATCTGAATAAGACGGCCTTAGCAATTATTTCCCAAGCATCGCGAGGTCTGGAATCATCCGCTCATTAGGAACCGCTGATGCAATTATTCGTGATGGGCTGATGACAAACCATACGGAATCGCCGAATCGCCTGGGAAAAGACCGGGAGTGGCTCGTCTATCAGGCTGGCGGCCTGCATATCGAGGATGTATGTCTAAGCGCCGTGGCAAGGGCCGTGCCGACCCCTTTCTACTGCTATTCCGCAGATGCCATCCGATCGGCGTACAAGTATCTCGCGTCTGCCGTTAACCCGATCGGCGTTTCGATCTGTTTCGCGGTCAAGGCCAACAGCAACATCGCCGTGCTTGGCTTGCTGGCGGAACTTGGTTGCGGCATGGACATCGTTTCCGGCGGAGAGCTTGAGCGCGCCCTCGCCGCGGGAGTGCCGGCATCGAAGATCATCTTCTCCGGGGTTGGAAAGACGCGCGCCGAGATTGCCCGCGCAGTTGAGGTCGGCATCCACCAGATCAACGTCGAGTCGGCAGCTGAAATCACCGCAGTGGCCGAGGTTGCTCGAGGACTTGGCCAGCGCGCGCCGATCACGCTTCGCGTGAATCCCGACGTCGATGCAAAGACACACGCAAAGATCACGACGGCAACCAAGGACAGCAAGTTCGGAATCCCGATCGGCGATGTAGCCGACCTCTATGCCGAGGCAGCGGCGATGCCGGAACTCGAGGTGTTGGGCGTCGCCGTTCACATCGGATCGCAAATTCACGACATGTCGCCGTTCCGACGTGCCTTTGCGGCAATGGCCGAGCTGGTAATGTTCATGCGCGGGAGAGGACTGGTTGTGCCGCGTCTGGATCTTGGCGGCGGGATAGGCATCGCCTCGGACGACACTCCGGGTCCCGACATCGCAGAATATGCTGCAATCATCGCCGAGACAGTCGGCCACCTTGGCTGCCAACTGACTGTGGAGCCCGGTCGATGGCTGGTCGGACGGGCGGGATTACTGGTGACGGAGGTTCTTTACCTCAAGGAAATGCAAAGCGGGGCCATGGCCATCCTGGACGTCGGGATGAACGACCTGATGCGTCCGGCGCTTTACGACGCGCAGCATCCCGTTTTAACTCTTCACGAGCCGCGCACGGATCGGGCCGCCCCTCGCTACAGCCTCGTGGGTCCGATCTGCGAAAGCTCCGACAAATTCGGGACGTATAATAGGCTTGGCGAGATGCGCGCGGGCGATCTGCTGGCGTTCGATTGCGCCGGCGCCTATGGCGCGTCGATGGCCTCGACCTACAACTCCCGTGATCTCGTGGCCGAGGTACTCGTGGAGGGCAGCCGGTTCCGGACGATACGGCGTAGGCAAAATATCAGCGAGATGCTGAGGCTCGAGCAAGCGGGAAGGTGGCAGCTTCCCGTTCCGGAAGGGCAGGAAGCGACCAGGTCAGCTCAACCGGTCTCGGACGGGGCGCTCAGGACGCCGGTGACAATCGGCACGAACTGAACTGAAAACTGATCCGGAAACGGAACAGTCGGGGAGGCACGCGGCGACATTCGTCGTGCACGTCGACCCGGACGGGGAACCAAGAAAAAGGAAGAAGGACGGACAAATGCTTAATAAGGTCAAATTTCTAATGGCGACGGGGCTGGTCACGCTTGCCCTGGCCTCGCCGACACTGGCGGCAGATCACGTATTGCGGATCGCCTACCAAGAGGATCCGAAGACCGTCGACGTGCAGATGACGCAGGATTTCTACACCCTGCCGCTGAATGTTTACGACCGGCTTATCGAAGCGGAAACGAGCGGCCCCGGCCAATCGAAGCTGGTGCCCGGCCTCGCCGAGAGCTGGGAAGTTTCGGAGGATGGCAAGACCTATACGTTCCATCTGCGCAAGGGAGTCCTTTTCCACAATGGCGAGGAACTGACGGCCGATGACGTCGTCTACACCTTCGACCGGATGCTCGACCCCAAGACCAAGGCCCTCAGCACCGATATTCTCGACTTCGTCGATGGCGCCAGGGAGCGTCTGGACGGAACGGCCACCACCGTCCGTGGATTGCAGGCGGTAGACAAATACACTGTCAAGATCGTTCTGCGCGACCCCTACGCGGCCTTCACCGCCCTTATGGCCGCCCCGGCCGCCTCGATCTACAATCGGAAGTTCACCGAACCGTTGGGCGACCAGTACGGTCTCACGCCTGAAACGACCAACGGCACTGGTCCGTTCAAGTTGACGGAATACAATCTGAACGACAATCAGGTTCTCGAAGCCAACGACCAGTACTACCGTGGTCGTCCCAAGCTCGACCAGATCATCATCCGCGTTGTCGCAGATTCGGAAACCTTGCGGCTTCTCTTTGAATCTGACGAACTGGACGTCTTCGACGTTGACTACGCTCCGACGCAGTTGCCTTATTTCACCAGCAGCGATCAGTGGAAGGGCCAGGTCCGGGCGGGTCCGCGCGTCGGCATGTACTACTATCACATCAACCAGGCGCTGAAGCCCTTTGACGACGTGCGCGTCCGCAAGGCATTCCAGATGGCCATCAACCGCGAGGAAATTCTCCAGAAGAATTTCTACGGCAAGGGCATGGTTGAAAACGGCGTGATGCCGCGTGGCCTTACCTGCTACGCCGCCGCCACGCCGATCGAATACAATCCGGGCAAGGCCAAGCAACTTCTGGCCGAAGCGGGTTATCCCAACGGCGTGGACATCAAGCTTGCGCAGGTCAGCAGCTGGTCTTCGAAATGGTCTGACATGAACCAGATCATTCAGGCCCAGATTAAGGAAGCCGGCTTCAACGTCCAGATCAACACGATGGACGAGTCGGCCTATCTTGCGAGCCGCAAGGCCGGGACGGTCGACAACTACACGCAAAACTGGTCCGCTGACTTCAACGATCCGGATAACTTCTTCTACACGTTCTTCAGCAAGAGCGGGACAGCGGTTCGTGGTTACAACAACAACGATACTGAAGTCTTCGCGGCTCTCGACAAGGCACGGTCGATGACCAATCCCGAGGAACGCTGCGCACTCTATCAGAAGATGACCGATCGGATCGTGCAGGAAGACGCGGCCTGGGTGCCGATGTTCAGCCTCGATCACGCCTACGTCGTCCAGCCGCGGGTGAAGAACTTCGTGGTGCCGTGGAACGGCTGGAGCGACATGAGCTACTATAAGATGGAAGTCGAATAAGGCATTCGAGGTGGCGGGCGTTGTTCATCGGTGCCCGCCCCATCTGAGTGCGCGCTTGTCGCCAGTGCGCCTTCTCTGGCAGGTATCTCCTTGCAGCTCTCGCCTCAGTGAGACCCAATGAAAGATTTCTTTCGATGCTTATCTTCGTGATAAAGCGCATCGCGATTTCGATCCCCGTTCTGATCGCCATCACGGCGTTGCTTTTCATCATGCTCAATGTGATCCCCGGCGATCCCATTGCGCTGATGATGAAGGAACATGCGAGCGCCGACGTGATCGACCGCGTACGTGCCCAGATGCACCTCGATGATCCGCTGCTCACGCGGTATTTCAGGTTCCTTTTCGCCGCGCTGCAGGGCGATCTCGGCGTGTCGATCAAGCTCAACCGGGACGTGACGACACTCATACTCCACGCCTTCCCGAATACGCTTCTCCTCGCGGCCAGCGCGGCGATCGTTTCCTGGGTCATCGGCATCCCCGTGGGGATTCTGTCGGCGGTTCGGCGGGGCTCCAAGCTCGACCATTTCTTCATGGGCTTCTCGCTTCTGGGCGTGTCGATGCCGATCTTCTGGTCCGCCCTGCTGATGCAGTACATCTTCGCCTTGAAACTGAAATGGCTGCCGGTGTCGGGGTTCTACGGCTTCGAATATGTGATCATGCCCGCCATGGTTCTGGGGTGGAGCTCCGCAGGCGTGATCGCCCGTTTGACTCGATCCAGCCTCTTGGAAGTGATGCGCCTTGACTATATCCGAACGGCCCGGGCAAGGCCTTCGCGAGATCCTGGTAATTCAGCGGCATGCACTCAAGAACGCGCTCATTCCCGTGGTGGCTATCATGGCGATCCAGGTTGCCACCCTTCTGTCCGGCGCGGTCATCACCGAAGCGATCTTCGGCATTCCCGGCGTCGGCCGCATCTCCGTCAACGCCATTCAGGCACGCGATATGCCGCTTCTACAAGGGTCGGTCCTCTTTGCGACTACCCTTGTCATTATGGGGAATCTGATTGCCGATATTCTCTACTCCGTTCTCGACCCCCGCATTCGATACCAAATGAAGGGAGGATCGAAGTGACGCAATTTTCCGAAACAACGGAAGACTTTGCCGATACGAGCGAGAGCGACAGCTTCTTTCGTGAGACGGTCAGGGTCTTTTGCAGAAACCGCATGGCGGTGATCGGGCTGATCCTGGTCGGCGCTCTGGTCTTCGTTGCGATTTTTATTCCGCTTATCAGCCCCCACGATCCCTACCGCGTCGCGCTGGACGAACAGTTCTTGCCGCCGTCCACCACCTATTGGCTCGGGACAGACAATTTTGGCCGGGATCTTCTGACACGGATTCTCTATGGCGCTCGGATCTCGTTGGTCGTCGGCATCGTGCCGAGCTTCATCTCTCTGGTGATCGGGGCCGTAATGGGCATCATCAGCGGATATTTCGGAGGCAAGACCGATGTCCTCATCATGCGCCTAGCCGATACCATGCTCGCTTTCCCGTCGCTGCTCTTGGCGATGGTCGTGATGTACACGCTGGGCGCAAACCTCTTCAACATCTTCATCGCGTTGAGCCTCGTCGGCTGGGCAGGTGTGGCGATGGTCGTGCGCTCCCAAACGCTCGCCCTCAAGGAGAAGGAATACATCGAGGCGGCGCGCGCGAACGGCACGAGCAAAGTGACGATCATGGTTCGCCACCTCTTCCCCAATGTCATCCCGACGCTGATCGTCCTGTTTTCGCTCAGCATTCCCGAGGCGATCATGTGGGAATCGAGCCTCAGCTTCCTCGGTGTGGGCGTCCAGCCACCCGAAGCGAGCTGGGGGTTGCTAGTGGCAAAGGGCAAGGAATACCTCTTCTCGGCACCGCTGGTCGCGATCATTCCGGGGGTGGCAATCCTGGTCGCGGTGCTGGCGTTCAATTTTGTCGGTGACGGGCTGCGCGACGCGCTCGATCCCTACATGAAAGACTAGCGGCGCTGCGATGACAGATCAGAGCATATTGTTAAGCGTGCGCAACCTGCGCACGGAATTCCAGACCCAGCGCGGCTCCGTCAAGGTTGTCGACGGCGTGTCGTTCGACGTCGGCCGTGGCAAAATTGTGGGTCTGGTGGGAGAATCCGGCTCCGGCAAGAGCGTGACGGCGCTGTCGCTGATGGGGCTGGTGGCATCCCCCCAGGGAAAGGTAAGCGCCGACAGCATTATGCTGAACGGCACCGACCTGACACGGCTGAACGCCGAAGAACTGCGGCGCAACCGCGGCCGTCAACTATCGATGGTGTTCCAGGAGCCTATGACATCCCTGAACCCGGTGAGAACCATGGTCCAGCAGGTCGGAGAGCCTCTTTCGATTCACACGGATCTCTGTCGGCGTGCTATCCGCGACAAGGTTCTGCACATGTTCGAAACGGTGGGCATACCGGAACCTGCGGCGCGTCTCGACGTCTATCCGCACCAGCTGTCGGGCGGTCTCAGGCAACGGGCGATGATCGCCATGGGACTAATTTGCGAACCGAAGCTTCTCATCGCGGACGAGCCGACGACCGCGCTGGATGTGACGACACAGGCGCAAATCCTGCGGCTGATGATGGCGCTACGCGACAGGGTCGGCACCGCGATCGTCATGATCACCCATGATCTCGGTATCATCGCAGAGATGTGCGACGAGGTGAACGTGATGTATGCGGGCCAAATCGTCGAGCAAGCCAACGTCTTCGACCTCTTCGACCGGCCATCGCATCCCTATACGCGCGGACTTCTCGCATCGATCCCGAAGGCGACGGAAAAGCGCTCGGCGGAACGCATGAACAGCATTCCGGGTGTGGTGCCCAACCTCGCCAAACTTCCCACGGGCTGTCGTTTCAATCCCCGATGCGGGGACGCGATGCCCATCTGTCGGGTGCACCAACCCGAACTGACGGATCTCGGCAATGGTCACAAGGCCCGCTGTTGGCTTCACGACAAACAGGGAGGAAAGCTGTGAGCGAAGTCCTCATCTCAACCGACGAGCTTAGCAAGCACTATCCTATCGGTACAAGTTTCTTCGGCCGACGGGATCAGGTGATCCGTGCCGTGGACGGCGTCAGTTTGGATATCTACGAGAGAGAGACATTCGCGCTGGTGGGCGAGTCGGGCTGCGGCAAGACCACGCTTGGCCGTGTCATGCTGCGGCTCCTCGACCGGACCGCAGGCACCGTGCGGTATCGCGGCCAGGACCTTCACGCGCTGAACGATGCAGCGATGCGGGCGATGCGCAAGAAGCTCCAGATCGTCTTTCAGGACCCGTTTGCCTCGCTCAATCCCCGGATGCGGATCAAGGACATTCTGGCCGAACCGCTGCGCACGCACCGCTTCGGAACAGAGGCCCAGATCGAGGAACGCTGCGGCGAACTGCTCGACATGGTCGGGCTGCGGCGAACCTTGTTGCGCCGTTACCCGCATCAGTTCAGCGGCGGGCAACGGCAGCGCATCGGCATCGCCCGCGCTCTCGCCAACAGCCCTGAATTCGTGGTCTGCGACGAGGCCGTTTCGGCGCTGGACGTCTCGATTCAGGCGCAGGTGCTGAACCTGCTCCGCGATCTTCAGGAACAGCTGAAGCTGACCTATCTGTTCATCACGCACGATTTGAGCGTGGTTCGCCAGTTCGCTGACCGCGTCGGCGTGATGTTCCTGGGGCGGATGGTGGAGGTCGGCACGACGGAGGAGATATTTTCCAATCCGCGTCACCCCTACACGATGTTTCTAATTTCGGCGGTTCCGCGCGCCGATCCACATCAGCGGAACCGCGAAAAGCCGTTGCTGGTCGGCGACATTCCGAGCCCGATGAACTTGCCGACCGGATGTCGATTTCAGACGCGCTGTCCTTACGCTCAGGCGATCTGCAGGACGGAGGAACCGGCCCTGTCCGATCAGGGCGGCCGGCCAGTCGCGTGTCATTTTCCCCTGGGTCTGTGAATTTCAAGAAGGAAGGAGCTGAGCGTGGATCTGATCGTTTCGCAAGACGGGGACGGCTGGCAGGCCACATTTGGAGACAAACGCTGGCGCTGCGCCGTTGGCCGCGGCGGCTTGCATACAGACAAGGTCGAGGGCGATGGCGTCAGCCCCGTGGGCCGTTGGCCGATCCGCCAGATTTTCTACCGGGCAGACCGGATGGCCAAGCCGACAACGCGGTTCCCCTGCCATGAGATCGACAGGTTGGACGGCTGGTGCGACGCCCCCTCGCACCCAGACTACAATCGCCAGGTGAAGCTACCCTTCGCCGCGAGCCATGAAGAGCTTTGGCGACAGGACGATCTCTATGACGTTGTTGTCGTATTGGGACACAATGACGACCCGCCGGTCGCCGGCGCGGGCAGCGCGATCTTTCTGCATGTCGCCCGACCGACCTATTCGCCGACTGCGGGTTGCGCCGCGCTCTCGAAAGAGGATCTGCTCGCCTTTCTGGCAATTGCCGAACCTACCTCGCATCTGTGCTTTCACCGTCGATCCGCATGATCTCGGTCAGCAGCCATCTCAGACACCCGCACCTGTTCCCATCCCGCGCGCGCATGGGCTGCCTACTCTCACGGAGGGCAACGACGACGGTTTCCTGTCGGCTGAGAACGGCGTCCACGGGTTCGGCGATGCCGGTATTGCGGCCTCGCTCGACGACATGCAGACCTGGGAAACCCATATCGACGACCCGAGCTGCCGCTACAACCGCTTGTCGGCCCCGGTGACTTTTCGCGACGGATCTCCCGCCAGCTACGGGTATGGCCTGCGCCGGGATGACGTCGGCGGCATCAAGGTGACCGATCTTGGCAGCGGTCTGCGCGGCTTCAGTGGCTGCACGCGGCGGCGGAGCGGCTTTCGGTGGTGTTGATGTTCAACCATGACACCAGCACACTCTCGGCCGCCACAGCCCTTCTGGACGCGGCTACCGGCCGCGTTACCAGTCCCCAGCCTGTCCACGCCGAAGATTGGGACGGACTTTGACTGAATGACGAACAAGGGCTGGTTGTCATAACCGTTCAGGATCCGCCCGGCGTCAAGCTCCATTATGCGCCGTCGGCGGCAGGAGTTATGGTCACCGCAGACGGTGTCGCCCATGACCAGGGCTCACGCTTCAAAAGGAAGGTCATGCGCCGCGAGAGCGAAAACCTAGACGTGGTCGCCCGCCTCCTTCCCCCTGTCAAATGGGCCGACGGAGGCGGGATTGCTGGACGCTATTGGTCGGAAGAGCTGGAAGCCTATCTCGGGATCGAGACCCGCGACTGCGCCACCTACGCGGTCTTCGAAGGCATGTTGGGCACTGGTCCGATGGAGTCGATATATCCGCTCTCCGACGAAATCTGGATCATAACGACAAGGCGCTTGATGGACGCTGCCCCGCCTGGCGATTGGTCGGTTCAGGCCCATCGGGACGCAGGCGGTATCGTGACCGACCTGACCGTCGGCTGCTGGCTCCCACGAAAGATCAGCTACCAACGCGTTCGGTGATCGCACAAGCCTGCCGCGTGCAGGGCCTTGATGATATCGTCGATCAATTTCTTGGTGTCGCCGTGCGGTTCGGGCCTGATGGCAGAATGACCGGCACTTTCACTCCCGACGGCCGAAACACAGAGTTGGTTTCGCGTTCTGGATTTGTCATTTCTGTGCCGTTTCGTCGGCTCACGCCTGGTTGCGCGTCGCTTTCGAGGCGCTCAACTCGAAGCGCCGTTACGAGACAAACAAAAAGCCCGCGAACCTTTCGGTCTCGCGGGCTTTTGTTTGATTTGGTTGCGGGGGCAGGATTTGAACCTGCGGCCTTCAGGTTATGAGCCTGACGAGCTACCGGGCTGCTCCACCCCGCGCCATCTCGGTAAACCGCTATGCGGTTTATCCGGTGCGTAAACC
>NZ_MOAI01000045.1:0-40824 GCF_001976035.1 Ensifer sp. 1H6
CGCGGTCCGAATGTTGGTAAGCGCTGCAAGCATCTCCGACATTCTCGTCTCCTTCTGATCATGCCCGAAGAATCGCATGGTAGCCCTTGAGCATCAAGCTTCTTGCTGTCTTTGGTTGATAAAGGCCCGATACATTATGCGATCCCAGACGCACAAATCGGAAACAAACACCGCCGCAGAGCGGCCCCAACGATACCCAGGGCGGCAGCACGGGCAGGCACCCGCCCGTTTCCGCGGTGGATTCCCCCGCACAGCGCCGGATGCCACAAAGTTTAACAATTTCTGAAGCTATTTCTCTACGATTGATAACTAAATTAGCAATCTGTTTTGGAGCGCAGGGAGGGGACGTAGCCAGCTGGCCGCATCTAGCTCCAACTCATTGGAATAGATTACCTCTATTGCTTTGGGGCCACCTGGCTCCGAAGTCGTCGTGATCTGTTGAGGGGGCAACAAACAAGATGCTAAGCGATCTGAAGAACAACCTCGTCCGCATCCTTAAGGACGAAAACGGCAACTTTGCCGTCATGACTGCTCTGGTGATAATCCCGTTGTTCACGGGCGCTTCCATCGCCATCAATCTCGCCCGCATCAATCTCGAATCCGCCAAGATGCAGGACGCGCTCGATGCGGCCGCCTTTTCCGCGGTCAAATCCTATGGCGAAGGGGAGGATGAAGCCAAAGCGAAGGACCTGGCGAACAACATCTTCTTCGCCAATTTCGGCGTGCCGGAGATTATCGACGATATCGGGTTGGGCAGTTCGACGCCGGTGGCAACGCAGGCGATCAAGGTTACTTTTGGCACCCTCGGCGTCGAAAGCACGGCGACGACGACCTATGAGCTCAAATACGCTCCGCTGTTCTGGGGACTCCAACCCTATACGATCGATCGCGAAAGCGTTGCGGCGCGCATGCCGGGGCGGGAAGCCTGCATTCTGGCACTCCACCCGACCGCATCCCGGGCGTTCGAAGTGAGCGGCAGTGCCACTGTCGATACCTCCGGCTGTACCATCACGTCGGATTCGAGCGACGCACAGTCGATCTATCTCAGTGGGTCGGCCACTCTCAAGGCAGAGTGTCTTTATGCAACGGGCAAGGTTTCGGCGACGCTTGCCAATCTCGAGCTCGCCTGCGGCAAGGCGGTGGAAGGTGTTCCACCGATCCCGGACCCCTTCCGGTTCAAGAAAATGCCGACGACCGGGAGCTGGGTGAACCTGTCCGGATGCGGACAGAACTTCGTGGCCGGCGGTGGCGGCAATGGCGACTGCAATGGTACGAGCAAGACACCGAACAACGCACCCGCCGGCTACACTGTCGAACTGAAGCCCGGCACCTACGGCGGCTTGGAGATCAAGGGCGGGGTCCTTCTGCGGCCGGGCTCCTACATCATCAATGGCGGCACTCTGAAACTTGCCAGCCAGTCGGTGCTCACGGGTGAGGGCGTCACCTTCTTCCTGATGAACGGTGCCCAACTCGACATTCACGGCGGCTCGACCTTCAAGATCACGCCGTCGCTGACCGGTGACTGGGCAGGTTTCTCGATCGTTGCCGCCAGGAACAACACGGAGACGGCCGTGATCAACGGCAACAGCGCCTCGTCGCTTGCGGGCATCATCTACATGCCGGCGTCACGTGAGATCCAGTATGCCGGCAATGGCTCCACCGGCGGCGAATGCGTACGCATCGTCGCGCAGGAAATCACGATGATCGGCAACAGCAGCTTCAAGCTGGATTGCAAGGCGGCGCTCGCGAACAACACCATCAACAATCCGGGTGCGATCCGTCTGGCCCGATAGCGAGCCAAATGATTTGCAACCAGGAGCAACGCTCCCTCGGGCACCGCTCCGACAGCCTTGATGTTCGGTCTAGCGGTGAGGCTAGGAGGGCACCCGTTTGCCACCCGGTTACCCTCGGCGGTTCATCATGAAATGAGACATATCGTTCCCCTTGCTTGTTATGGGAGCGATGCGGAGGTTATCGGACTCGACTGGCAAACCTGATCACGGGATCATCTCCCGTCTTGGCGATTCGAACCAAGGCTCCTGTTAAACAAGCGACTGCGTTATTTAACAAAATTGCCATATCGTTTATTAAGACTAGGCGGCCGAGCCGTTCGGTCTAGCGAACGACGGCGCCGTGGGGCTGCCGTATTCGTCGCCTTCAGAGAGACCCATCGACAATGACGACTGGGCGGCCCATCGAGCAGGCCTCGACACGGGCCTCCACACGGTAGACCGAGCGCAGCATATCCGCGGTGATGACCTCATGGGTTCGGCCGCTCGCCACGACCGAACCATCACTGATGACGATCGTGTCGTCGCAATAGCGCAGCGCATGGTTCAGATCGTGCAGCGCGATCAGCACCGCCATTCCCGACTGCGCCGACAGGCGCTTCATGAAGCCGAGCACCTCGATTTGCCGGAAGAGATCAAGCGCCGAGGTCGGCTCGTCCATCATCAGCACTTCCGGTCTGCGCACCAGGGCTTGAGCAATCGAAACCAGCTGACGCTGGCCGCCTGAGAGTTCGCCGAGGCCGCGAAAGGCGAGATCAGCTATCCGGAGCTCGCCAAGCACCCGGTCGATCTCGGCGAGCTCGCCGTCCTTCACCTTCCAGCCGGAGCCCTGCTTGGCCGAGAGGAGCACCGACTCGTAGACGGTGAGTACGGCGTTGGCACCGGTATCCTGCGGCATGTAACAGATGCCTTCAGGCCCTTTGGCCGCGTCGGACAAATGGACGGTGCCAGGACCTGACGTCAGGCCCGCAATGCGCTTGAACAGCGTCGACTTACCGGCAGCATTCGGGCCGATCACCGCCGTCAGGCCGCCTCCGCGCAATATCCCAGTATTGACGTCCGACAGCACCGTGCGCCGGCCGTAGTTCGCCCCGACCTTTTCCAGCGTCAGGCTTACCATGCGCGCCTCCTGTTAGTGAAAATCAGCACGAAGAAGAAGGGCACGCCGACGAGCGCGGTGATGACGCCGATCGGCAACACCGCGCCCGGGATCAGCATCTTGCTGACGACCGAGGTGACCGAAAGCAAAAGCGCGCCGCACAGCACGGAGGCCGGCAGGAAGAAGCGCTGATCCTCGCCGACCAGCATGCGGGCGATATGCGGCCCGACGAGACCAACGAAGCCGATGGTCCCGACGAAGGAGACCGGGATCGCCGCAAGCAGGCTCACCGTCATCATCGCTTCGAGCCGCAGGCGGCGGACATTGATGCCGAAGCTCGCCGCCTTGTCGTCACCGAGCCGAAGCGCCGTCAGCGCCCAGGCGCGCCGGGCAAAGAGCGGAACGGCGAAAAGGAGCACGGCGCCGGTGATCCAGACCTTCGGCCAAGTCGCCTTGGTGAGGCTGCCCATCGTCCAGAACACGACGGCGGCGAGTGCCTGTTCGGAGGCGAGATATTCGAGCAGCGACAGCGCGGCGTTGAAGGTGAAGACGAGTGCGATGCCGAGAAGCACGATGGTTTCGACCGTGACGCCGCGCATGGTGGAGGCGAAGTGGATGAAGAGCGCCGCGACCATCGCCATCAGGAAGGCGTTGATCGGCACCATGTATTGGACCGCGATGGGAAAGATCGCGACCCCGGCAACGAGGCCGAGGGCCGCGCCGAAGCCCGCCGCTGCGGATATTCCGAGCGTGAAGGGGCTTGCCAGCGGATTGGCCAGAATCGTCTGCATCTGCGCGCCGGCGACTGACAGCGAGGCGCCGACCGTCACCGCCATCAGGGCGATCGGCATGCGAATGTCCCAGATCACCACCCGGAGTTGGTCGCTCACCGTCTCCGGGCGAAACAGCGCCGTCAGCACATCGGCGAGCGGATAGTTCGCGGGGCCGAGCGCCATGTCGATTGCAACCGAGGCAAAGAGCGCGCCGAGCAGACAGAAGATCAACAGCAGACGGCGCAGAACGAGGGCGCGATAGCGCTCTCGCCCTTCGATTCCAGGGATCGCGTCAGTCACGGCAACCATTATTCACCATCCTTCGGAAGTGAGACGAAGTAGCCTGGGCGATAGGTCACAGGCAGGAACTTCTCGTGAAACTCGCGATAGGTTCGGTCCGGATCGATGTCGGCGAAAAGCTCCGGATGGAACCATTTGGCGAATTGCTGGATCGGCACGAACTCGTAGGGCGCGCCGTAGAACTGATGCCAGGCCGCATGCACATTGCCCTCTTTCACCGCCTTCAGACCTGGGAAGCCGGGGCGCTGCATCAGGCCGCGCAGGCGCTCCTGTGCTGCGGCCGCATCGGCGTCGCGGCCGACGCTGACGAACTGGTTGAGATCGGATTCCGCCGACCAGTTGCTGCCGGTGATGATGACATGATCGGGATCGCTGACGATGAGCTGCTCGGGATTGAGGTCGCCGAAGGTGCCCTTGATGACGTCGGAGCCGATGTTGTGGCCGCCGGCCTTCTCCACCATCTCGCCGAAGTTTGCGGGGCCGAAAGTTCGGCAGCAGACGACTTCGCCGGTAATGCCGGGAGAGCGCTCGATGAAGACTTTCGGACGCGTGATCGCGCCGGCCTTCTTCAGACGGTCCGTCACCAGTGCGATCTGAGCATTGCGATATTCGATGAATTCGCGCGCCTTCGCCTCGGCGCCGAAGAGTTGGCCAAGGATTTCAACGGATTTCTCGCTATTTGCGGCCGGATCGACGCGGAAATCGAGATAGACGACGGCAATGCCGGCAGCCGCAGCCTTTTCTATGAAGCCCGATTCCTCGACCGCCTTCTGTGCCTCGAGGTTCAGCGTCAGCACATCCGGCTGGAGCGCGATCGCTGCTTCCAGACTGAAATCGCCCGACGGAATATAGCCGAAGCGCGGCAGCTTCTCGATCTCGGGGAAGCGCTCGACATAGGCCGCGTAGGAGTCCGGATCCTTCTTCAGCAGATCGTCGCGCCAGCCGACGATCGTATCGAAGACATGCTCGCCTTTTAGCGCCGCGGCCACATGGATCTGCCGGGCCTCGCCCAGCAATATGCGCTTGGCGGGTAAGGCGATTTCGACCCGGCGGCCGGTGACATCGACGATTTCCGCCGCGCTCACTGGCACCGCCACCAGCACGATCGCGGCAAACAGCGTAACAGCGATTTTCCTGAAGATCCACATTCTCATTCCTTTCGATCGCGGCGCTGGGGACCTCCCGTCCGCCGGCCGCCAATGCGTTTATTGGCTGACGTTCAGCGAGACGAAGTAGCCGCTTTTGTAGGGAAGCGGCAGGAAGCGCTCGTGCAACTCCGTAAAGGTCGCCTCCGGATCGAGGTCAGCGAAGAGATCCGGGTGCAGCCACTTGGCAATCTGCTGGATCGCGACGAACTGATAGGGGTTGTTGTAGAACTGGTGCCAGATGGCATGCACGTTGCCATCCTTGACCGCTTTGACGCCGGTGAAGGCCGGCCGCTTGGTCAGGTTTTCCAGCTTGCGTGCGGCCTCTTTTTTATCGGCGCCGTAGCCGACGCCGACCCAGTTGCCGCCCGGCACATAGCCCTGCCAATTGCCACCAGTAATGATGATCTGATCGGGGTTGGCGGCGATAATCTGCTCCGGGTTGATGGTGCCGAAGGTGCCGGGAATGATGTCCTTGGCCATGTTCACGCCACCGGCAAACTCGACCATCTTGCCGAAATTCTCGTTGCCGAAGGACATGCAGCAATCGTCAGAATAACCGCCGGCCCGCTCGACGAAAACGAGCGGCTTCTTCGGGTTCGCCTTTGCCAGAGCGTCAGTCACCTTGGCGATGTTGTCGACGCGGAACTTGATGAATTCTTCAGCCTTTTCTTCCTTGCCGAGCAGCTTGCCCATCAGCCGCATGCTCGGTTCGGTATTTTCCATCGGCCTCTCGCGGAAATCGACGTAGACGAGCGGGATGCCGACCTTCTCGAGCTTCTCGATATAGCCCGCCTCTTCCGTCGCCGTCTTGGCATCGATATTCATCAGGACGACATCCGGCTTCAGCGCCACCGCCTGCTCAATATCGAAGGTACCATCCTTCATGCCACCGAAGGTCGGTAGCTCGGCGATGTCAGGATATTCGGCAAGATAGGCGGCATAGCTTTCCGGATCGGCTTTTGCCAAATCGTCGCGCCAGCCGACGACACGCTTGAACGGCGCATCGCGGTCGAGCGCTCCGAGGAAGTAGATCTGGCGCCCCTCACCGAGGATCACATGCTCGACCGGTACATTGACCTCGACATCGCGGCCGGTGACGTCTTTCAACTTCACGACATCAGCGAAGGCTGTCGTTGAAAAAAGCACGCAAAGTCCCGTGGCGGCCGCAGCCACCCTGTTGAAAAGCCGCATTGTTTTTGCTCCGCTGGGAAAATCGACGCGATCTAATGTTTCATGACTTTATTAGTCAACATTTATCTTTTAGAACGCCTCCAAACAGAGACGAGCAGCACCAGCATGAGCGACACCCTAGATCGGCAGAACTACAACCTGAGGGACGAAATCAAGGCCTACTGGTCGGAGCGCGCCGCAACCTTCGATCATTCCCCGGGCCACGAGATCTTCTCGGAGGAAGAGCGTGCGGCATGGCATAGGCTGTTTCTCAAGCACCTCGGACCGGGCGGCGGCCGCGCTGCCCTGGATCTCGCAAGCGGAACGGGCGTCATCTCGCATCTGCTCGACGATCTCGGCTTCAAGGTCCAAGGCCTCGACTGGGCCGAACCGATGCTCGAGCGCGCCCGCGAGAAGGCACGCAAGCGCGGTCGCGCCATCCGCTTCGGGCTCGGCGACGCCGAAAACACCATGGAGCCCGATGGCTACTACGATGTGGTCGTTACCCGACATCTGGTGTGGACGCTCGTCGATCCCGCAGCAGCCTTTGTGGAATGGCAGCGCGTCCTGAGGCCCGGCGGTACGCTGCTGATAGTCGACGGGGACTTCGTCAATACAAGTGCGCTCGAACGGCTGTTTTCGAAACTCAGCACCTGGGGCCAGCGCTTGGGGTTCCTCACGGCAGAAGCGCCGAGTGGAACATTGCAAATGATGGCGACCCATCGCAGCATTCTCTCGCGCGTGCACTTCTCCGCCGGTGCGCGGGCCGATGACGTCGCCAACCTGCTTGGCAAGGCCGGCTTCGTCGACATAGAGCTTGACAGGGACCTCCGCGAGATCCATCGCACGCAGGCTAGGAACTGGAATTTCTTCAAGGGCCTGGCCAGACAATGCCAGCATCGTTATGCAATCTGCGCGAGGAAGCGGTAAGGCCGCACATGGCCCCAACCTCCGGGCGGCCCGTCGCACTGACTCAGTGCTATCTCAGATTCGAGAATAGCGACGCCCGACTGGGACAGTTAGTTGCAGCTGGCTTTCCGCACTGCGCAAGGGCGGATGCGCTGGCGAAACTCTCCAAGCCCGTGCGGCTGCCGGAAAGCGAGGCCCGGCAGACGACAGCTCCGCCATAGAACGGAGCAGGCAATCGAATGGCCGTGCTAAACTGGCTCGCGCATTTACAATGAACGACCGCTGTGGATCGAAAGCCACAGCATGCGCGCCGCGCGATGAATGTCGAGAATCGGCCCATCTCGCTCCTCCCATCGTTCGAAACGAACGGCAGACTTCCAACCTTTTGCGGCCTCCGGGAGGAGTTTCCGGATTGGCGATTCCGCAGCATGCCGCGCGACGATTTCCGTTCTTCTTACATCGACCGGAGAACCGATGGCGGCGCGGCGTGCAACCTCTCTCCGAACGGCGTCACGCGACCATGATCGTGAAGCACCAGGCCACGGATAAAGCGATCCCCGACGGCTTCCTGCAGTTAGCAGGGAAATGACTGCCATGCGTCCAGCAAGGAAATCTGCAATAGCTGGCACCCACGCGAGGTTAGCAGATCCAGTCAGCAGGAACCGGCCGGGTTCTTCGTCACGATCAACGATATCCCGTCTGATTTAAAGCAAGACGTCGACTAATTTAAATTCCTAACCATCTGCACCGGACCAGGCGGGCATCCTATGCGCCTGCGTCGGCGACATCATGACCTCAGCCGGGTCAGCAGGTCGATCCCCACCGAACCTTGAGGTGAAGCACCACCGTTTCAGGCTGCACTTCGTCCGCCTGGTCACGCTCGATCAAGCGGACGACGTGGTCGATGAACGTGGTGCCGTCGAGCGCCATCGTGGTCAGGTCATGGCACTCCCAGGAGGCCATGGCGATGCCGTCTTGGCCGATGATCGCGATATCTTCCGGCACGCGCTTGCCCAGTACTCGCGTCGCGGCGTCCCTGACCCCGATTGCCATCACGTCATTTCCGCAGACGACTGCATCTACTTTGGAGCGGCGGAGCAAGACCACCGCTTCCTTGAAGCCGGAGTCGTAGCCGTAGTCTCCGTGGCCTTCCGCCACGAAGGCGAGACCATGCTTGCCAAGGGCGTCCGCAAACCAGGCCTTACGCTGTTTGTCGATCCAGCTGGATGTTCTTCCGGTAAGGTAGGCGAAGTGGCTCTTTCCGGCCGCCACCGCCTTGTCGACCACTTCCTGCGCCGCGCGCGCGCCATCGAACCTAACGAGCGAGGCGTTGTTGTCGGCGAGAGGCTCGTTCGAAACGATGATCGGACGGGCCGACCGAAAAATCTGGATGGCGTCGTCAAAAGAGACCATGTCCGAAAACACAACGACATGGTCCACCTGATAAGCCGAGGCCATCCGCATCAATTGCGCCCGGTCGTCGTAGCCTGCGCAGCAGAGGATGATCGGAAGCAGCTCCTTCTCCTGGAGCCGGTGCACCAAATATTGGAGCTGCTCGGCCTCCGCCGGATTTTCAATGGAATTGACGACCAGCGCCACCAGGCGCGACCGCTGGCTGTTCAACGAGCGGGCGAGAGCGTTGGGCTGGTAATCGTGTTCCTGAGCGATCGACAGGATACGATTTCGCGTCGCCGCGCTGATACGCGCGTCCGATGAAAACGCACGGGAGATCGTCGCCGACGAGACGCCGGCAAGTTTCGCAAGCTGCTTGGAAGTGATGCGTTTGTTCATCGCAGTCCTGGTGAGGCTTTCCTAGCCAATATCGGCGATCCGGATGGATTCGCCATTACGGGCCGCGGAAGCCTTGATAGCATCCCACAGCCGGGCAAAGCGAAGACCATTTTCCACCGTGGACGGATTTTCTTCCAGTCCCGCGCGGACGGCAAGGAAGGACTTCAGCGGGTTCTCCTGGTGAGCTGCTTCGGCGACTTCGCGCACCACGGGTTTCCCGTCGATTTCGATTTCACGCCAAGCGCCCCAGGCGTCAATGCGCACAATTGCCTTCGAATAGAAGAGGGTCATATGTGACGCGCATCCCTTTGGGCCTTCCCCAGCAGCGTTGAACGTGACCAGGGCACCGTTTTCCAACCGGGCCGCAACGGCGCAGGTGATGTCGACCGGCTTGCCATAATTGTTCATATAGGCAGAGACGCGCTCGAATTCCGAGCCAACCAGGAGGCAGACCGTGTTCATCATGTGAGCGCCGGTGTCGAACATGAAGCCGCCGCCCGACAACTCGGGCATCTGTTTCCAATGACCCTCATAGTTCGAACGCCAGCTCTCCCATATCGACGCCGACACGCTGACCAATTCGCCAAACTCTCCCGCGGATGCACGTTTATGTGTGTCGCGGACGAGAGGAGAGAGCGCTCCGTTGAAGGCGATGACTACGGTGTTGTTGGTTCGGGAGCGCGCGTCGATCAAGGCCTTCGCTTCGGCGACCGTGGTCACCATCGGCTTTTCGAGAAATAGATCGAGGCGCGCCTCGATGACGGCGAGCGCTTGCTCGCCATGGGAAGAGTGAGGCGTGGATATATAGACCGCGTCAAGATCGTTCCGGCACTTTGCGAGCATCTCCCGAAAGTCCTCAAATTCGCGCGGCGGGCTCTGTCCGGCTTTCACACAGATGTCTCTCAGGCGGGCACGGGATGCAGCGCTGACATCTGCGGCGGCGACGAATTCCACTTCGGGCATGCGCGCCCAGCTCTGCGCGTAGTCAGCGGCCTTCAGGCCGGCGCCGATGACCCCTAGTCGAACTTTGTTTCGCACGGCTTCCTCCATTTGTGCAAACGGTTACACAACTCGAACTACCACGATCTCAGCCGAAATCACAATAGAAATCGCAATAATGGCGACAAAATGTGATGCGTAATCGATGGGCTTGATTATGATGCGGAACCGTGTACATTTTTCATCAACGATCGAGGAGGTCGTTTAGGAGACTCTAGGGAGGAGCACATGCTGAGAAAATTTCTCTTGGCGGGCATCAGCGTTGCCGCGCTTGCCATGTCGGCCACCACATCGCTGGGCGAAACGATCCGCATCGCCGAACATCGGCAGGCACGCATCGACGCGCTGAAGACCGTCGTGCCGGAAATCGAAAAGAAGCTCGGCGTCGAGATAGAGATCGTCGAGTATCCAGCCCCTGAAAAAGACTACATGACCAAGCTGTTGACGGAGCTCGGTGCCGGGAATGCTCCTGACCTGTTCACCGCGCCCCGCGGCCAGGATGTCGCCGACATGGCCGCCGCGGGCTACATCGCCCCCATTACGGACGAAGTGAAGGCTTGGGACGGCTTTGACGCCCTGTTTGATGTCTCCAAGAAGCTGGTCACCGACAAGGATGGTCAAATCCACGTCCTGCCTGCCATGCTCAATGTCCAGCAGCTCTATTTCCGCCGCGACATCCTGGATAAGGCAGGCATCTCGACCGAGCAGCCGAAGACCTGGCAGGAACTGCTCGATCGCGCCAAGGAGATCAAGGCGAAGACCGGCGCATATGGTCTTTTGTTTCCGGCGGGTCTCACTTGGGGCGGCGGCGCGTTCGGCGAAGGCTTCCAGTATCTGGTGGTCGGCAGTTCGACCCCGGAAATTGCCACCGACGACGGCACACTCAATCTCACAAGCGAAGGCATCAAGGACGTCCTCGGCTTCTACGCCGAACTCGTTAACAACGACCTGACACCCGTACAGCCGCTCCTCGGACCCGAGCCGTGGGTCGTTCCCAAGTACGAGATGTTCCCGGCTGGCAAGCTCGCGGCCACGACCTGCGGTTCATGGTGCTATATCTACGACTGGGGTCCGGAGAGCAAAAACCCGATCCCCGACGTCGCCAATGCGGTCGGCACCTGGTTGATGCCGGGCAAGGACGGCGGCGAGCACGTCATCGTCGACATCGATAGTGCCTGGGCCGTGAACTCACAGGCGTCGGACGTCGAGATGGCCAAGAAGGTCCTTCTGGAAATCGGCTCAGTCAAGGCCGATGTCGCCTATGCCGCGCGGATCGGCAACATCCCCGGCCGCCGGGACGCCGGCGATGACCCGGAATTCAAGAAGCTCTCGGCACTCGTTCCTGTGCACGCCGGGGTTGAAAAGGGCACGTTCATCAAGACCGCGCCAGGCTTCTCGGCCGTCTCCGAAGGGGTAGCGCGTGCCACGGATGCCTTGCTTCGCAAGGAGACCGATGCCGCTGGCGCGCAGAAAATCCTGGTCGACTACGTCAAGGAAACTCTCGGTGAGGAAATGGTGAAGTAACCAGCCTCCCGCGTTCTGCCCATATTGGAGGCGCGACATCGCTCGCGTCTCCAGTTCCCAATGGAAACGGATTCTCGCCATGGCTGCCATGAGCATGCACGAGAAGCGCCTCAAGAGGCAGCTGCTCATCATCCTTTTGCCGTCGATCCTGCTGCTGCTGGCATTCGTGATCTATCCGGCGCTCTATTCGGTGTATCTGAGCTTCACCAACGAGGCACTGACGGGTCCCGGCGCGATGAATCCGCGGTTCGTCGGCTTTCGCAACTACGTGCGCCTCTTCAATGACGCGAAGTTCTGGAACTCCCTCCTTGTCACGTTCCTGTTCGTCCTCGGCTCGGCGATCATCGGCCAGTTCGTTCTTGGTCTTGTCTCCGCGATCGCGCTACGCAGGCCCGTGCAGTTCCACAAGACGTTCTCGTCAATGATCCTCTTGCCGAACGCGGCTCCGGAAGTGGTCGCAGGCTTCATGTGGATTTCCATGCTGGCGGGAGGGGAGCGCTCCACTCTCAGCCGTATCGTTATGTTCCTTGGGATTGAACCGTCGGACTGGCTGAACACGTTCCCGCTCGCCATGATCATTATCGTCAACACTTGGCGCGGCATCGCCACTGCCATGATCCTGCTCACTGCAGGCCTCAGCACGATACCCAACGAGATTTACGAGGCCGCGCGCATGGACGGCGCGACGCCTTCCCAGATGTTCCGGCGGATCACGTTGCCGCTGATGATGCCGACAATCATGCTCTACATGCTGATTTCCGCTGTCTCTACCATCGCCGTGTTCGGCCTGGTCTACGCCCTGACCCGTGGTGGCCCCGGCGGCGCGACCGAACTCGTCAGCATCTACATCTACAACCAGTCGTTCACTGCCTTCCAGCTTGGCTACGGCGCTGCGGTGGCGGTGGTCGTGCTCCTCATTTCCGTGGTGATCGGCGTGGCCTATGTGAAATCCGTGAAGGTAGAGGTCTGACATGGCTGCCGTTTCTCCATCCGAGAGCGCAAACAAGGTCCGGTCAGACCTGCTCGCCTACGCATCGCTGTCGATCATCTCGATCTTTTGCGTCGTGCCGTTCTTCTGGGTTCTGCTCGCATCTTTCGACGGAAACGCGCAACTGTTTCTCCAATGGCCGAAGGAATGGACGGTCAGCAACTACACCAAGGTCTTCGTCCAAGAAGATGGTGCCCGCTGGCTCTTCAACTCGCTGTTCATCGTGGGCTCCGCGACCATCCTGGTGATGGTTCTCGCCGGGCTCGGGGGCTACGCGCTTTCACGGACTCGCGCCTGGTGGAAGCTACCGTTCCTCTATGCGATCCTGCTCATCCGTGTTCTGCCACCCACGGCTTTGGTGGTCCCACTCTACAAGGTGCTGCTCGCCTTGAACAACGGCGAGCGGGCTTTGCTCCGACCGATCTTTGGAAGCTACACGCGCGACATCATGCAGTGGATCGGGTTCATTGACGGCTATCTCGGGCTGATCCTCGTGCTCGCCACCATGCAGTTGCCGCTCGCACTTTGGATCATGAAGACTTTCTTTGACGGCCTTCCGCGTGACTACGAGGAGGCTGCTCTCATGGACGGTGCGACAATGACCCAACGCATCCGCAGGGTGCTGATCCCGCTCGCCTTGCCGGGTCTGGCGGCCGCAGGACTGTTCTCCTTCATGTCAGCCTGGGGTGACTTCTTGATGCCGCTGATCTTCCTGTCTTCGCCAGAGCTGCAACCTTTGCCGCTCGGCCTGTTCCGCGCCTTCATGCGCATCAACCAGGTGGACTACGGATTGCTGGCCGCGCTGGCCTTCATCTACCTGCTGCCTGCCGTCGTCGCCTTCGGTTTCGCCCGGAAATTCCTCGTCCAGACCTTCGCCGGCGGCGTCAAGGGCTGACGCGTCAGGGACAGGCAAAGTGAGAGTTCGAAAATGATCACACTGAGAAACGTACGCAAATACTATGGTGCACTGGAAGTCATCAAAGGGGTGGATATCACTGTCGAGGATGGCGAGTTCGCTGTTTTCGTCGGCCCGTCCGGATGTGGTAAGTCGACGCTCTTGCGCATGATTGCAGGGCTGGAAGGGATCGACGACGGCGACCTGATCCTGAATGGCCAGCGCATCAATGACGTGCCGCCAGACAAGCGCGGAATTGCGATGGTCTTCCAATCCTACGCGCTCTATCCCCACATGACGGTGGCCGAGAATATCGGTTTCTCGCTGAGCCTGAAAAAGGTGCCGGATGCCGAAATCCGCAAGCAGGTTGGAGACGTGGCCGAAATCCTCCAGCTCACGGACTATCTCGATCGTCGGCCGGCGGCCCTGTCTGGTGGTCAGCGTCAACGCGTGGCCATCGGTCGGGCGATCATCAAGAAGCCGTCGCTGATCCTGTTCGACGAACCGCTCTCCAATCTCGATTCCGCGCTGCGTGTTCAGATGCGCGCCGAACTGCAGCGGCTGCATCGGGAACTCAAGGCCACGGCGGTCTACGTCACCCACGACCAGGTAGAGGCCATGACCATGGCGGACCGGATCGTCGTCCTGAACAAGGGCGTCGTCGCCCAACAGGGTGCACCGATGTCGCTCTACCACCAGCCCGACAACGAATTCGTCGCAACCTTCATCGGCTCGCCGAAGATGAACATTATCCCGACGAAAGCTACGCGTGGGGCAAGTGGAACTGTTCATCTGGAAAGCCCGCTCGGCCTGACGCTGGATCTGCCGGATGCGGGCATGAGCGCACCCCAGGGAGATGTGCGAATGGGCATCAGGCCCGAGCATCTCAAGATCGCGCCAGAAGGCCAAGGGCGGTTCTCGCTTGAGGTTGCCATCGTCGAGCGGCTCGGTGTCGAAACCTATCTGACGGTCGGCCCGCCCGATCTGCCGCTGATCGTCCGCGCCGAAGGGGACATGTCCATTCGGCCCGGCGACCGCGTATCGCTGACAGCGGACCCGAGCGCCTGCCGTCTATTCGATCAATCTGGACAAGCCGTCCGCTTGGCCAATGTTTAATGACAACGAGGACTGAAATGACGATCAAGGTCACCATCTGGAACGAAGGACGCCACGAACAAACCGACGAAGTCGTCCAGCAAATTTACCCCGACCGCATGGACGGTGCTATCGCCAAGGGTATAGCCCATCCGGACTTCGAAATCCGTCGCACTACGCTGGACGACCCCGAAGAAGGCCTGCCGGACACGCTACTGAATGACACCGACGTTTTGCTCTGGTGGGGGCACGTCGCCCACGAAGAAGTCAGCGACGGCCTGATCGACCGCATTCAACAGCGCGTCCTTATGGGCATGGGTCTGTTGATCCTTCACTCGGGCCATCACTCGAAGCTCTTTCGCAGGCTGATGGGAACGAACGCCAACCTTTCGTGGCGGGAGCTTCCTGAAGGCGATCTCGAACGAGTGTGGGTCATCAATCCGTCTCATCCGATCGCCGAAGGCTTGCCGCCGTATTTCGAGGTTGAGGCCTCCGAGATGTATGGAGAACCTTTCGATATTCCGACACCTGACGAGTTGATCTTCATATCCTGGTATTCCGGCGGCGAGGTCTTCCGCAGCGGATGCACCTTCCAGCGCGGTCGCGGCCGCATCTTCTACTTCAGCCCAGGCCACGAGACCTATCCGGTCTACCACAACCCGCATGTTCACAAGGTCATCGCCAATGGCGTCCGCTGGGCTGACCAGAAGCACACCAGTGGCCGGATATTGGAGAACTGGCACCGCAAAGAGCCGCTGCACGAAAAGACCGCTCCCAAAGCTTGAGTCCTCCCGAGAGGGGGCTGGGGCAACTTCTCCCGCTCCGGCCCCCAAGTCGATCAAGTCTCCATCGCCGATTGAACCCATAGCGGCGGCGATCCCGAACGGGTACTCACCGAATGTTTGGCCTTTTGCCTGTGTGATTTCGCAGTGGCAACTGGCGGCATACCGGATCACCCCGTACGGCTTTTGTCGTGACGCAGTGTTCCGTCCATCAAGAAGCATGGGGCGTCGCCGGTGTGATCATAAACGCTCCACCTGATCGATTGGGTACCCTATCCGGAAGACTACTGTTGCAAGCGTATTTTCGTGATCAGGGTCGTCATGCCGTGAACATCCTCGCAACAGGCCGTGCACGGGGGGCTCGTGAAGAACGGCTCCCTTCGCCCCAATCCTGATCTTCCCACTTCGCCAAAGAAAATCAGGAAAGAGTGCGGAAACTTGCCGTATAGCGCCCGTCGGAACGGCGTGATTGCGGCAAGGAGGGGGCGTCGCCCCGCCTATGCGCAGTCGCAGCGAGGCTCACTTCCACCGGTGCAGCAACCTTGCCGTGCTCAGCAATGATCGCTAAAGCCTTGGACAGCGCTAAGCAGTCAAGGAGGACACTATGGCAACTGGCACGGTAAAATTCTTCGCCCAAGACAAAGGTTTTGGTTTCATCACCCCGGACAATGGCGGTCCTGATGTGTTCGTTCATATCTCGGCCGTCGGCTTTGGTGGCTCGCTTCAGGATGGCCAGAAGGTCAGCTACGAGTTAGGGCAGGACCGCAAGACCGGAAAGTCCAAAGCCGAGAACGTCAGCGTTCTCTAAGTTGGATTACTCGGCCCGTTCCTGTTAGGCGGGCCGAGAACGATCCGTGGAGAAACGATTTAAGACCACCTCTGTGAAAAAAGGAAGTCCAGCATTTCAGGGTGACGACGAGGCGTAGTCGGTGCGACTAGCTTTCTCATTTCCCCTCGCCACAACATTAGTTGCCGCTTTCATAGACCAACGTTCGTCTGCTCGAACGATCTAACGTGAGAGGAGGACCAGGCCCCACGCCTGGTCAGCCCATGCACTAAGATTGCGGGAAGCCGAATTGCAGCGCCGACATTTTTGCCATCGTGTCGCCATCTCGCGTGTCATATGCGCCGGTCTCAAAGACCAAGAACGATCGCTCCGCCCGTCAGCCCTGCTCCGGCTGCGGTCAACAGCAGCCTTTCTCCCGAAGCGAACGGTTTTTCCTGATGCGCAATCGACAGGGAAAGCGCGATGGTCGCGGCGGAAGAGTTCCCATAGTCCTCGATCGTTCGCACTGTTCTCTGCGGGTCGATGCCCAGATTGTCGCAGACGGCATCGAAAATACGCGCGTTCGCTTGATGTGGCACAAAGCGGCCGACATCCACGGCCCCAAGGCCGGCTTGCGCGAGCGCCCGGCTGCCGCAAGATGTCATCATCGCGACTGCCTGCGTGAACATCTCGCGCCCGTCGCGCATCGTCATCAGGAAATCTTCCGTCGCCATGCCCGGCGCGAAGGGCCGGTTGCTGCCGCCGGCCGCGATCGAGATCAGATCGTAGCGGCTACCGTCGGAGGCGAGATCGACCCCGAGCAGGCCTTTTTCGGGGTCATCAGAGGGCGCAAGTACGATCGCGCCGGCCGCATCGGCAAAGAGCACGGAACTCGCCCTTTCCGCCGGGTTGATGCGGCGACTGAGGATATTGGCGGCGACGACGAGCACCGGTTTTCCCTGCGCACGAACAAAGCCATCGGCAAGCGTCAGTGCGTAAAGGAAGCCCGAGCAGGCACCGGCAAGGTCGAGCGCGCCGGAATTGCGGAGCCCGAGCCGATACGCAAGTAGTGGCGCCGAAGGTGGCAGCAAGTGATCCGGCGTCGAGGTCGCGAGCAAGGTCAGGGCTATGTCGCCCCGAGCTACGGCCGCATCCTCGAGGGCAGCCTCGCCCGCTTGCGCTGCAAGACCTGTCAGCGTATCCCCCTCCTCGATCCAGTGTCGCGCCCGGATGCCCGTCCGGCGCGCGATCCAACCCGGTTCCAGCCCGAGTTTCATTTCAATCTCGGCATTTTCGACGCGCCGCGTCGGCACGGCATGGCCGAAACCGGCAAGTCGAGAGGAGCGGATGGCGATCATAGTTTCCCCGCCGCAAAGACCGATGCCGCCTCATCGATCGCGTCGTATGCCCGATCGAGATCGGCATCCGTCACGCAATAGGGCGGCATCAGATAAATGACATTGCCGAGCGGGCGGATCAGCAGATTACGCTCGCGGAAGAAGGCCCTCAGCATTGGGCCGGCATCCGACAGATAGCCGCCCGCCGGCACATCGAGATCGAGCGCGGCGATGGTGCCCGCCTGGCGGACATTGCGGAACCGCGGATCGGCGGCAAAGCGTGCCAATCGTTGCCGGTGTTTCTCCGAAAGCGCGCCAATACGCTCGCGCACCGGCTCCGTCTTCCAGATCGCCAGGTTGGCGACCGCCGCCGCGCAGGCGATCGGGTTAGCCGTGTAGGAGCTCGAATGGAAGAACGTCTTGCGGCGGTCCGCAGAAAGATGGGCGTTGAAGATTTCAGCCGTGCAAAGGGTCGCCGCCAGCGGCAGTGCGCCACCGGTCAATCCTTTCGACGTGCAGAGGATATCGGGCACTATTCCCGCCTGCTCGCAGCCAAAGAGGGTGCCCGCCCGCCCCCATCCGGTCATCACCTCGTCGGCGATCAGCAGGCTGCCATGGCGTTCGGCGATCCGCTTCAGTTCGGCGAGAACACCAGCCGGGTACATTTTCATTCCGCCGGCGCCGAGAACCAGCGGCTCGATCAGCAACGCCGCCACCTGACCAGAGACGCAGCTCGCCTCGAACGCGTCGAGTGTCTCCTGTTCGCGGCCGGCTTGCGGAAATGGTAGCCGGTCGACGGCAAAGAGAAGCGGCCGATAGGCTGCGTTGAAGACGCCGCGCTCTCCGGCCGACATCGTGCCGATGGTGTCGCCGTGGTACCCGTGTTCCATGACGCAGATGCGGCCGCGTGGCGCTCCGGCATTGTGGAAATAGCCAAGCGCCATTTTCAGCGCGACCTCCACTGCGGTCGAACCGCTGTCGGAGTAGAACACATGCTCAAGCCCAGATGGCGCGATTTCGATCAGGCCCTTCGCAAGTTCCTCCGCCGGCTCATGGGTATATTCGGCAAAGATGACCTGATCATAGGTTTCCGAGGCGCCGCGGATTGCCTCCATGATCGTCGGGTGCCGGTGCCCGTGGGTGATGACCCACCAGGACGAAATTGCGTCGATGATCCGCGAACCGTCCTCATCGATGAGATAGGCACCGTCCGTCTTTGCGATGCGCTTCATCGCCGGCTCCAGCGCGTGCTGGGTGAAGGGATGCCAGACCGGCGAGCGTTTCATGCCAGCGCCTCACGGAAACAATCGATATCGAAACGGTCGCAGAACGCCTGCCTCAGACCATCGGGCGTCAGCGGATCGAGCCGCGGCAGCCGGCCGAGCCTGCGGACCTGCCCCAGCTCGGCAATGATGTTCTCGGTGTCAGCCTGTGCGTCGCCGATGAAGACGACACCAAGGATCGGGATCGCGCGGTGACGAAGCGCTTCGAGCGACAGCAGCGTGTGATTGATCGTCCCAAGCCCGGTACGGGCGCACAGGATGACAGGAAACTGCCAGCGCGCGAAGAGATCGGCAAACACCGTCCGTTCCGTCAGCGGCACCAGCAGGCCGCCCGCCCCTTCGATGACGAGCGGGAGATCCACCGCAGGCGGCGAAAGGTTGTCCGGCGAAATCGGGACGCCGTCGATCCTCGCCGACAGATGCGGCGAGACGGGCGTCGTCAGCCTGTAGCCCTCCGGCAAGATGCGGTCAGTCGGAATTCGGCCGAGGCGCCGCACCGTTTCGCTGTCCGTTTCGCCGTCGAGGCCGGATTGCACCGGCTTCCAGTAGCAGCCTGCAAGCGCATCGGTGAGTGCTGTGGCAAACACAGTTTTGCCGATACCGGTATCCGTGCCGGCAACCACGAAACGCGGCATCATGACCGCTCCTCCGCGATCGCGATTTTGAGCCGCTCAAGCATCGACAAAATCGTCGGCCTGTCGACGTTCAGAGTAATGGCAAGCCGCAGGCGCGCCGTACCTTCGGGAACGGTCGGTGGCCGGATCGCCCGGATATCGTAACCTTCCGCGCGCATCCGCGCCGCGATCCTGACCGCACGACCATTGTCGCCGATCATCACCGGCAAGATCTGCGATCCACTCCCCGCAACACCGAGCGTTGCGGCAAGCGCCTCATTGGCAAAGGCGCGCAGCTCTGCGAAATCCGCCCAGCGCTGCGGTTCGTCCGCAAGCACTCTCAGTGCCTCACGAACGGCGACGGCCATCAACGGCGACGGCGCAGTCGAGTAGATGAAGCCGCGCGCGCGGTTGATGAGATAGTCGCAAAGCACTCCGTTCGCGCCAAGCAGGGCGCCGGAAGATCCGAGCGCCTTGCCGCAAGTGTGCAGCACGACGACGTTCTCCCGGCCCTCAAGCTCCGCCGAGAAACCGCGGCCACCGCGACCGAAAACACCGGTTGCGTGCGCCTCATCGATCACGAGAAAACCGTCATGGCGGTCCGCGAGTTCGGCGAGTTCCGCAAGCGGCGCCCGGTCGCCGTCCATCGAATAAAGGCTTTCGACCGCTATCCACGGATGCCCCGTTCCGCCGGCACTGCGCCAGTGCCGGAGTGCGTTCGCAAAGGCGTCGACGTCGTTGTGGCTGACGGCCCGTGCCTGCGCCTTGCTCGCCACAATGCCCTCGTGGGCGCTCGCATGGATCAACGCGTCGTGAATGATGATGTCGTCGCGCCGCGGCAAGGTGGAAAACACCGCGGCATTGGCGGCATAACCGCTGCCGAAATAGAGCACCCGCTCTGTCCGGAAGAATTCGGCCGCTTCGGCCTCCAGCGCCTCGTGCTCCACATGGTTGCCGCGCAGCAGCCGCGATCCGCCGGCCCCGACTGGCACACCGCAGTCAATCGCGGCAGCAACGGCAGCCTTCAGGCGCGGCGAATTGGCAAGCGCCAGATAGTCGTTCGAGGTGAAATCGACGCCCGCCTGGGCCAAGAGCAGCCGCCGCCGCCCCTTGCGCTCGAGCCCCACCAGCGTGCTCTTGTAGCGGCCGAGGGCCTCCGGGTTCATTCGGCCGGCTCCAGTTCCATCGGTTTCAGTCCAAGCCGGCGGAAAAGCGCCGCATCGTGATCCTCACCGGGGTTGCCGGCGGTCAAAAGTGTCTCGCCGACGAAGATCGAATTGGCGCCTGCGAAGAAACAGAGTGCCTGCATTTCGTCGGTCATCTCGGTCCGGCCAGCCGACAGACGCACATGAGACCGCGGCATCAGGATGCGGGCGAGCGCGATCGTGCGGACGAAGTCGATAGGATCGACCGGCGCCGCGTCGGCCAATTTCGACCCAGGAATCGGAATGAGCATGTTGATCGGGACGCTTTCGGGTGGCGACGGAAGATTGGCGAGCGTCACCAGCATGGAGATGCGGTCGTCTGCTGTCTCACCCATGCCGAGAATGCCACCGGCGCAGACTTTGATGCCGGCTCCGCGCACATTGGAGAGCGTTTCGAGACGATCGGCAAAGGTGCGGGTAGTGATGATCTCGCTGTAGAAGCGTTCGGACGTATCGACATTGTGATTGTAGTAGTCGAGGCCAGCATCGGCGAGTGACGCCGTCTGCGCGGGCGACAGCATGCCGAGCGTCATGCAGGTCTCCATGCCAAGCGCTTTGACGCCGCGCACCATCGCGACGATCGCCTCCATGTCGCGATCCTTCGGGCTGCGCCAGGCAGCGCCCATGCAATAGCGCGTCGCGCCACCCTCCTTCGCCTTGCTGGCCTCCGCGATGACCCTTTCGACCTCCATCAACTTCGAGGCCTTGAGCCCGGTCGGGTAGTGCGACGATTGGTTGCAATAGCCGCAATCCTCCGCGCATCCGCCGGTCTTGATCGACAGCAGACGGCTCATTTGCACGGAATTTGGATCGAAATGCGCGCGATGGACCGAGTGCGCGCGAAAGAGAAGGTCATTGAAAGGAAGATTATAGATTTTTCTCGCTTTAGCAGATTTTGAACCGTCCTCTTGGGTCGCGGAATTGGCCGAAATTTGCTCGTTTGGTCCGCCTGCATTCAGCATAACCTAGTTGCCCTCGTTGTTTACGCCGGAATTATCAATAGAATCTAATTTTATCTATAATTCTTTGTTGAGCACGGAGTCGCAACCGACTAAACGGCGAGACGGCAGGAGAATTCAACCATGGCGAGTTCAGGAAGAGGTTGTGTGGCCGTCGCGGTCGTTCAACCGGAGCCCAAAAAGCCTTAAAAACCGCGTACCAAGCGCCGGCCGTCAGCCGACGATGGCAAAGGCATCCCGCGTGGAGCCGGAGACGTTCTTGACCGGTTTCTGGCCTGTCCACTGGACATGGCGCTCCAGGACTACGGCTGCGTTTTCGATCTCGCCCTGCCGAAGGAAGGTGAGAATTGCTCGGTGGTCATGGTCCGTCCGTACCTCCCATTCCGACCGCCAGGTCGCGAACAGGAAGCGGGCGCTGACAGCATGCAAATCGTCGATCACGGCAAGCAGACGTGGCATACCGCACGGCGTCAGTAGCAGCCGGTGAAAGCGCCGGTTCGCCCCCTCCCAGGAGCGCACATCCTGGGAATTGTCCGCGGCGACCGTCGCCTCTTCAGCCAGATCGAGGATCGCCGGCGTCAGGTGCGGAGCCGCATGACGCAGCGCCAGAACTTCGAGCGCGGCGCGCATTTGTGCGACCTCTCGAAGCTCCTTGAGATCGAATGAAGCGACACGCACCCCACGACGCGGTTCGCTAATGGCGAGACCCTGCGCTTCCAACCTGCGGAAGGCCTCGCGCACGGGCACGTGGCTCGCCCCAAATTCCTCAGCGATATGGTCCTGCCGGAGTTTCGTGCCTGGCTCCAATTGGCCGGTCACGATCCGGTCGGCAAGAATGCGGCTGATGCGGCTGGCAACTGTATCGTCATTGATCGCGGTCATTTTTTATAGATAATTTGCGGCAGCCTTGTTGTCGAGCCAGTTCAAGGAATGTGAAATGGAGGAAAAAACAAATGCCCGAGGACGCGCGACCGCGAAAAGTGAACGCCGAATATGCGATTGAGTACCTCCAGGAGCATCCGGAAGCCGGGCTTTGCTGCGAGGGTCGGCGCTGGTGGATTACGCCGAACGCAAACGAAACCGATCAGATCGCCCTGACTCTTGATGCGGTTGAGGCTGAGCGGCTCAAGGATGATCCTCGCCTGCGGCTCGTGTCCGGAATCGCTCATGCGGGCCGGTCGCTCTGGGCCGTTCGAAGAATGACATAGCTATGCGCCCCATGCTCTAGCGTCTCCGAGCTTGCGTGGAACTTAAGCCTGGCACCATCTCGGACATCCGTTCGGCCCTGGAAAAGGCTGGGATAAGCAGATTCTACCGCCCGTCCCTCGCCTGCCTCACCACTCGGTTCACTCGCTTTCGCGAAATCGCGCTTCGCTCGATATGTCGAGGTCGGCCCAACGTACAGATTGCGTTTGGGTCCGCTATTGGAAACCATCTGACTGGCGAATTGCCTCCGCGGCTCGGTCTATACCGTCGTCTGACAAGAACGGCGCCTGAGCCAAGAACCTCAGTGTTTTTGAGTAGCTTTCCACTGTGTTTGTCCAAATCGCCATGGCTGGCTTTATTTCGCACAATCGCTATTATTAATTTGGTCAAATTTCTCAAGCGCGCGAGCAACCATTTGGGCTTCCGCAAGGGAAGGAGTGACGCCATGCGGCCGGATGCTTGATGGATCAGGCCGACTAGGAGAGCGACATGGCGTTCTTTGCTAAGGAACAGTTGATCGCTGCGGCGGGCGCCCTCGCCTTCTGCCTTCTCACGTGCGTTGCTGAGGCGGCCTCATGCGGCAAAAGCGCTGCCGGGTTTCAACAGTGGAAAGTGGAGTTTGCGGAGACGGCAAAGGCCGCCGGCATCAGGGGGAAGGGTCTTGCAGCGCTTCTCGGAGCGAAATACGCCGTAGGGACCATCCGGGCCGACCGCTCCGTCAACAAGGCTTTCAGCGGCTCGGTCGACGACTTTATGAGACGACGTGGTGGGTCCGCGATTATTTCCAAGGGCCAATCGCTCAAGACGGCGAACGCAGCACTCTTCGGCAACATCGAGCGTAAGTACGGCGTGCCCGCCGGGGTGTTGCTCGCCATCTGGGGTATGGAGACCGGCTTCGGCGCCTCCATGGGTAACCAGAACACTGTGTCGGCAATCGTCACGCTCGCCTACGATTGCCGCCGTCCACAATTCTTCGCGCCGCATGCGATCGCGGCGCTCAAGCTGGTCGACAGCGGCGTGCTGAGCGCCCGCTCGGTCGGCGCCATGCACGGCGAGATCGGCCAAACCGGGTTCCTGCCCGGGAATGTCTTGAAGTACGGCGTCGGCAGCAGGAACATGCGCGACACGAGTACTGCCCTGATGTCAACGGCCAACTTCCTCAGGGCGCACGGTTGGCGGGCCGGCGGGGGCTATCAAGGCAACATGGGCGCCATCGCTGGCTGGAACTCCGCGAGTGTCTATCAGCAGGCAATTGCCCGCATCGGCGAGGCGATCGACGGTAGTTAGACAGTTAGGCCGGCATCCAGCTAAAAAAGCCGCCGTGCGACGGCTCAGATTGCTGGTTCCAGCCCACACGTCGTGAGGAGCGCATGCTGCTTTCGGCCACTCACTGGAACGTCAGTGATCGCGCCTCTAGAGGCAGCCTTCGCGCTCTTCAAGACATTCTGCATCACCTGTCGCGCGACGACCTTGAAGTTCGGCGGCGATTTCAGGCGTGACCAATCCCAGTCCTCGGCGGCAAGAGCTCTGATGTCCGCTTTTCGTGTTGGGCGTCCTGGCAGCGAACGGTCGGCCATCGGCCCCCTCGATCCCTGCGCTCCTGCGTTCTCCTAACGGCCAATGTTGGCCGAAGGAGAACTGAAATGGGTATTGCACAATACGATCCTACCGCACTGGGCCGTCCGGCGTGGAACGCCGGCCGAACGGTCGGCGTCAAGAAGCCGCTGAAACAACACCGGATCTGGGCGATCCGATTCTTCCTCGACCGGGAGGGACGCATGAGAGATCGCGCGTTGTTTGACCTCGCAATCGACAGCAAGCTGCGTGGGTGCGATCTCGTAAACATGAAAATCGGAAGCCTCGTGACAGGAACGGAAATTCGAACCCGAGGCATGGTCGTCCAGCAAAAGACCGGCCGTCCGGTTCGGTTCGAAATCACGGCGGATGTGCGGGCAAGTTTGCTTGCATGGCTGGAACGGCGAGGTGGAACAACCCGCTCGGTTTCCTTCTTCCAATCGCGCTTGTCGGCGCTGAAGCGCCTATCTGGGATCGCGAGGCTCCGTGAAAATCATGCTGTCCAAGCTTCTCCGCATATCTTCCGGTCAACAAATGAGACGGTATCGACGAGTAATCGGATCGCTTGTGGCAACGCTTCCTTACGTCGCCTTTTGAATCAATCAATCACCACTCCCGCAAGAGGCTTAGTAGGTCCAGAGTCTATTTCACCCCGGCAAACCTTCCAGACATTTCCAAGTCGGGATAATAGCCGCTGGGCTTGTCTCCCAGCGTCTTTCCACCGGTCAGGCTCCCCTGGATCTCCGCGCCGAAGAATGAATAGGGAAATGTTGCTGGCGGTGTGCTTACCGTGTTCAGACGTTCTCGCACCTCAGCCGGAATGACGAAGTCCAGCGCGCCCATATTGTCCGTGATCTGCTCCAGCTTCGTTGCACCGAGGATAACGGAGGCCACGCCCGGCTGCGTTATTACCCAGTTCAACGCTATTTGTGCCATGCTGCGCCCGAGTTCGACTGATACCTTTTCAAGCTCAACAACGATCGCCCAGTTGCGCTCGGTGAATTTCTGGAAGCCGGGATTGCTACTCCCCCGCACCGTCTCGAGTCGGCCGACAGCCTGCCCTCTTTCGCCCGGACGATATTTACCGCTCAGCAGTCCGCTGGCCAGCGGACTCCACACCATGATCCCGGCACCATAGCGTGTACCCAAGGGCACAAACTCGTTTTCTATGTTGCGCTCTGCCAGCGAGTATTCCAGCTGAAGCGCCGATATCGGCTCGTAGCCGCGATGCTCAGCTATCGCCTGCGCACGGCTTGCATACCATGCCGGCACATCCGATAGGCCGAAATGGCGCACCTTGCCTGAACGGACGAGGTCGTCCAGCGTCCGCATTACCTCCTCTGGTGGTGTCAAACGGTCCCAGCAGTGCAGGAAGTAGAGGTCGATAAAATCCGTGTTGAGCCGTTTCAGAGAGCCTTCAACGGCACGCAATATGTTCTTGCGTCCGTTACCAGCAGCATTTGGGCTGCTGGCCTCAAGATTCATACTGAATTTGCTGGCGATCACCGCGTCCTCGCGCAAGCCGCGCTCTGCTATGAATTCTCCTAGCCAACTTTCCGCCGTTCCACCAGTATAGGCATCCGCCGTGTCGAAGAAGTTGCCACCGGCGTCGACATAAGCGTCGAACATGGAACGGGCAGTCTCCTTATCCGCCCCCCAGCCCCATTCCGTGCCAAAGGTCATAGTACCCAGGGCGAGCCGGGTGACTTTCAAGCCGCTCTTTCCGAGTGTGTGATAGGTCATGTTCATCGTTTTCTCCAAAAGCCGTGCGGAGAGAGGGCCAGCTTGGCCGGGGCGGCCGGCACCTCCATTTGACCTTTCATGGAATAGCCGTCGGCGACGGGGGCAACTAGACTGTTTAATCTGCATACATCATGCGATATGATTCATGAATGAATCGCGATTTGCTGCCTCATTTGTCAGTAGTGGCCACCGTAGCGAGGCGTGGTGGATTTGCTGCGGCAGCTAGGGAACTCGGCATGAGCGCGTCAGCAGTCAGCCACGCGGTGAGACTTGTCGAGGAACGTTTGGGGCAGCCGCTCTTTGCCCGCACCACGCGAAGCGTCGCGCTCACCGAGGCGGGCCAGAACCTTGTTGACGTCTTGATACCGGCCCTTCGGGACATTGACGAGCGGATCGACCGCATCCGTGCCGTCAAGGGGCGGGCAAGTGGACTCTTGAGAATCAACGCTGCCCGCATCTGCCTGCCCCTCGCTGTGACGCCGATCATCACTGCTATGGCCGGGCGGTATCCCGAAGTCGAAATCGAGATATTCTCCGATGAAAGGCTGACCGACATTGTTTCCGAGGGCTTCGATGCCGGAATACGCATTGGCGAGATGATTGCACAGAACATGGTGGCGGTCCGGCTGACACCGCCCTTTCGATCCGTCGTGGTCGCATCGCCGGCCTACATCGGTCGCCGTGGATACCCGAAGAAGCTCACTGACCTTTCGGATCACAACTGCATCGGCTACCGGCTCATGCGCTCGGGCGGCATCTATCAGTGGGAGTTCGCCGAGAACGGCCGCGATGTCTCGGTCGCGGTGCGTGGCCAGTCGATCGTGACCGAGTCCCATTCAGCGATCGAACTGGCGCTGGCCGGTGTTGGTTTGGCTTACGTATTCGAGCCGCTCGTGCAGGTTGACATCGCGGCAGGCAGGCTAGTTCAGGTCCTGACCGATTATGCGATAGAGGAAGCTGGTCTCTTCCTCTATTATCCGCGCCGGGCCGAACTTGCACCGAAGCTCCGAGCATTCATAGAGACAGCCCGCGGTATCGGCCGCAGTCGCGCTGCTCATTAGGTTGTTCATCATCACAGGATCGCGGTCATGCCGCCATCAGTGAATGCAGCGATCTGTTCATATGGCTGTGGCGTTCTCGTCGGGGACAGCGGCGCGCTTGAAGCCATGGACATTGCCGTTGACCCATACCCCGACGCCGGCATGCCAGACGGGATCGGGCGCGTCCATCATGCTCGCCTGCCGCCGGATCAACTCCGTGTCGGTCGCAGCAGGGAAGATCGCGTTCACGCGTATGCCCCGGTCGGAATATTCGAGCGCTGCCGTCTGGACGGTGCCGGCGAGCGCGCGCTTGCTCGCGTTATAGGCGCATTGCTCGGGCCTTCGGCAGTCTGAGCGGCCGCGACCCGGATGATTCTCATCTCATGTTCTTTGATGTCGACGCTATTATCGCCGCTGGGCGGCCGTTGGATCCTCTTGCTCCAGGCGACCCAAACCCGATCTTGATGTCAACGCCTGTGCTGTAGGCCGCTTAAATCCGGAACGCGAAGCGCATCGATCGCTACCTGCGCCGAAAGATGGACGCCTTGACTCAGAAACAACTGCGGCACGCGGAAGAACCCATGCGCCGGAAATCGTGAGCTAGCCACCACCTGTCCGACACCGCCAGCCGCCGACGCGTCATCGCGTGCGGCCAAACTCATGGCCAAGATTCCCATCGGCAGCAAGGGAGGCTTACCGAGAACGACCCGATCACATTCTCAATCCAATCGGCTCGTGAAAGTTTGCCGCTCGATGCTCTCTTCAAAAGCGCGTAGACTGCCTCGACCGGCAGATTTACCCCTGGGAGAGGAGATCAGCCATGCATCACTTCAGCAGTTTCGATTTTGCCATTCATCCTGACGAATTGGCGATGCTTGAAGGCGTGCTCCACAAGGCGCTGGAGGAGCGCAACCTATCGATCGGCAGCAAGGAAGCCGAGGAGCTCGCCAAGAGGATTATCGAGCTTCACCAAACCGGCCACAGAGACCCGGCCCAGATTTGGGAGATGATGAGGACAATCTGATGAGCCATCGATCGCCCGCTTTGAACGCGCTTGGCGCAAACAAGCGCGCTTTCGCATTTCTGCGACGGGCGGAACTCGCAAAACTTGAACCTCGCCGTCGTATGCTTGCTAAGACAGAGCTGACTATTTGATCAGATCGCAATTTGCGGCTCGGTACTTGGTCTCCGCGATAGGCTTCAAAAGCGACACGTCGGTGATCCATTTGTCGGACGGCAGCGAAGCGCCATTGTTGTCATTTTTCGCCATCTGATCGAACGTCTTCTGCACAACCGCCGAATAGATGCGGCCCACGACGAAATCGACACTGGGGCCTTGAGCAATAAACATTATGGCGATTGGTGCGTGCTTAAGGGTATCGTCCCGCGCAAACTGCCCGGCGTGAAGTTTGGTCACGAAGGCCCTATCAGCGTTTGGGCCGAGGTCTAAGAGGCGCTCGGATTCCATCGTGCGGCTTGAGAAAAAAGTAAACTGGTGACACCCACGCCGACCAGGCCGGTGCTGCGCGGCGACCCAGCCGCGATCCTGACTTCGCCTGCGGCAAGAAGGACCCGGCTTTCCTCGAGGAAACGGCGGTGCTTGGGGAACTGATGGGCTGATTTGTGTCACCAACAATGCGGCTGAACGCGCACTGCGCGGCTTTGCTCTCGGCAGAAAATCGTGGTTGCCGGTGAACGAGGCGGCACCTTTACTTGGATCCTAAAAACCAAAATCAAAGCCTTCGAGCTCAATGAACTCTGCCCCGACCGCAGATGCCTGTTCCTCGACTTCACCCATTAGTGTCCCAACAGTCCCTGCAATCACGACCCCAGTTCGCTCCCAGATATATTGGGCCATCCCTATGGCGGCCCAAGGCCTCAACAGCCCGATGCTTAAGATCGTGCAATAAGGCGACCTGTCCTCTGTCCTCGCCTTCAATGAAGCTCATTTCTTACCACCCCGTTTTATGCCCTCCTGATCGGCGCCGTCCGCACTCTCCCGCTGGGCAGCCCATGTGAGCAGCGCGTCCAAAGCTGGACACAGGGCCTGGCCCCAGTCCGTCAGGCCATATTCGACTTTCGGGGGCACCTGATGGTGGACGATGCGGCGCACGATCCCGTCCTTCTCCATTTGGCGAAGCTGCTGGATCAGCATTTTCTGGGAAATTCCCGGGATTGCGCGTTCGAGATCGGAGAAGCGCAGAACATGCCCACCAAAGAGGTGAAACAGGATCACGAGTTTCCAGCGCCCCTCGAGGAGCTTGAGCGCGTTCTCGACGCCTTCGGCTGCCGTTTCTCGCGTATATTGATAAGACATACTTTCTTGTAAGTACCTTACTTTTTCGTACGTTCTTGCATTTTTGGGAGGTTAAGCCATTTTCGATAGCCGAACAAGCTCTGCTCGGAGATCGATCATGCCCCTTTCACTGCCCAAGCCCATAGCCGACTACTTCGCCGCGGATGCGACGGATGGGACGGCGGTCGCCAAATGCTTCACCGCCGATGCCGTGGTCATCGACGAGAAGCAAACGCACCGGGGACGCGAGGCGATCGCGCGCTGGAAGACCGAGGCGTCGGCAAAATACGACTATGACAGCGAACCTGTGGCCATTGACGACCAGGACGACAGGATCATCGTCACCGCGCATCTGACTGGAAACTTTCCGGGAAGCCCGGTGGAACTTCGTTACGCTTTCACTCTCGCAGGAAACGAAATCGCTCGCCTGGAGATCGCCCTATGAGCGTCGAACTCGGTCTTGATGGAAAGCGAGCCCTGGTGACGGGCGGCACCAAGGGTGTGGGTGCGGCGGTCGTTCAGGCGTTGGTGGCCGCAGGCGTGAGAGTCGCGACGACAGCCAGGACCGTGCCCCGAGAAAGGATCAGAGAAAATCCATTACGTCGCCGCCGACCTCATGACTGGGCAGGGTTGCGCGAAAGTCGCCGAGGAGGTGCTGCGCGAGTTCGGCGGCATCGACATCATCGTCGATGTGCTTGGAGGATCGAGCGCGCCAGCGGGCGGCTTCGCAGCATTGACCGATGAGGAATGGCAGAAGGAGATCGATCACAATCTCATGCCTGCGGTCCGGCTCGACCGCGCGCTGCTACCGTCGATGATCGCCCAAGGATCAGGCGTCATTATCCATGTGACTTCGATCCAACATGAACTGCCTCTGCCGGAATCGACAACGGCCTACGCAGCAGCGAAGGCCGCGCTATCGACATACAGCAAGAGCCTGTCGAAGGAAGTGACCCCCAAGGGGATCAGGGTGGTTCGCGTGTCGCCGGGCTGGATCGAGACCGACGCCGCCGTAGCCCTCGCAGAACGGCTCGCGAGGGATGCCTGCACCGATTATGAAGGCGGCAAGAAGATCATCATGAATTCTCTCGGCGGAATTCCGCTCGGACGGCCGGCGAAACCCGACGAGGTGGCCGATCTGATTACCTTCGTGGCGTCCCCGCGTGCCGCGGCAATAACCGGCACCGAATATGTCATCGACGGCGGGACCGTTCCCACCGCTTGAGGCTGAAGAGAGCACCGGCCGCGATTTCCTTCGTCGAGAACCGAAGACGTCGGACCAACGTGAAACTAACCAACCTGCACAACATGCGTCTCTTGCTCGAACGAGGCCGGCGAGAACAGTACTCGGACTGAAAGCACATGCGGGACTGGTTACCCCAGTTTCGCCGTCGCAAGACCTTGATCCAAGAGCCAGCTTCTTAAGATCGCAACCTCTGGTCGCGCAAGATTAGCGTCGGGTGTCATGATGACATAGGGCTGCCTAATCGGCAGCGATATCCCGAAGGCATCGACCAGCCGCCCGGTGCATAGTTCGGTCTCGACCAGGAAATCTGGAACCAGAGCGAAGCCGGCGCCCGACAGACAGGCATCGATCGCAAGGTGCACCAGATTGAACGACAATGTTGACCGCAGTTCGAGATGCCCAAACCCAGTTGCAGCAAACCATGCTTCCCACCCTTCATCGTGCCAGCCCGGTTCGGCATAATCCACCTTGATCAGGGGCCGGGACAACAAGTCAGCAGGTGTCGACGCAGGCGGGAGGGTGGCCGCCAAGTCGGGCGAACCGACGACAATCAGGCTGCCATTGATCAGCGTATCCTGTCGGACGCCCGGAATCGTTCCACGGCCATGATAGATTGCAAGATCCGGATCCGGTTCCCTAGCGCTCCACCGGTGCGGCAGAGCCATGACAGCCACGGAGATGTCGGGATGGGCCTTGCGAAACTTGCCAATGCGGGGTGCAAGCCACTTCGTTGCGAGTGAAAACTGGCAACGAACGGTGACGGTGCTGAGCCCGCCGGGTACTCGTGCCGCAGCGCCGACGGCGGTGAGTTGATCGAAGATCGCACCGAGGCGCGTTGCAAAGACCCGGCCGGTCTCCGTCAATCCCACGCCATTGGCGCGCCGTTCAAACAGCGGTCCACCGACCCACTCTTCGAGCTGTTTCATGTGATGACTGACTGCGCCCGGGGTCACGCTCAGCTCACCAGCCGCCCTGGCGAAGCTCAGATGGCGCGCCGCAGCTTCGAAAGCGCGCAGTGCGGGCAGCGGTGGTAAATGACGGGCCATGTCGAGACTCAATCCAGCTAAGGGTAACCGAGAGAACTTTTGGTTTGCTTGCATATTCGTCCGCGTGACATCGTGCTGTCAACGCAATGAATGAGCAGGATTATGTCTAGGGATCAATCTATAGCCACTGCCGTCGCCTATCTGGCCAACGGGCGCTTTCTGGCCGATTTGACACGCCGCGTCGCAATCGCGACCGAAAGCCAGAATCCCGCACGGCGCCCGGAATGCGTGCGTTATTTAAACGAGTTCAGGCAGGATCTCACAAGCCTCGGCTTTACTGGCGACATTCTGGACAACCCGGATCCCATGGGCGGCCCGCTGCTGATCGCGCGGCGCGACGAAGCAGGACATCTGCCGACACTGCTCGTCTACGGACATGCGGACGTGGTGGCTGGCATGGAAGGCGCATGGTCGAATGGCCGTGATCCCTGGCGCGTGAGTGTCGAGGGCGACCGCCTCTACGGTCGCGGTACCGCCGACAACAAGGGCCAGCACACAATCGTGATGCTGGCTCTGGAAGCGGTTCTGGCGACGCGCGGATCCCTCGGCTTTAACGTCGTGGTGCTTATCGAAACCTCTGAGGAGACCGGTTCGGCCGGACTTCACCAGATTTGTTCGGAACATCGTTCGAAGCTCAAGGCCGATTGGCTGATCTCATCGGACGGACCTCGCCTGGCCCGCGACCGCGCGACACTTGATGGTGGCACCCGTGGAACCGTTGATTTCGATCTGATCTGCGATCTCAGGGCTGGCGCACATCATTCCGGCAATTGGGGCGGCCTGATTGCCAACCCGGCCGTGATCCTCGCCAACGCCATCGCCAGCCTGGTGTCGGCGACCGGTCAAATCAATGTTCGAGGGATTCTTCCGACTGAAGTTCCTCCAGGCGTCATGGCCGCACTCGGTCGAATAGAGCTTCAAGCCGAGAGCGGCGGCCCGGAGCTTGACGGCTGGTGGGGCGAGCCGGGATTGACGCCATCGCAACGCGTCTTCGGCTGGACGGCACTCGAAGTCTTGGCGATGACGGCAGGCACGCCGGCTCTACCGATCAATGCCATTCCGCCCCGCGCATCTGCACGACTGCAGATCCGTTACACCGTCGATACCGATCCGGCGGGCTTCATGCAGACAATTCGCGCCTACCTCGACGAAAACGGCTTTGGCAATGTCGCCGTCGTCCCAAAGGCAACGGAACTGGAATGGGGCGCCACACGCCTCGATCCCGAGCATCCCTTGATGCGCTGGGCGGCCGCGTCCGTTCAAAGGACGACGGCGGTGGAACCGACAATTCTGCCGAATGCCGGAGGCTCTCTACCGAACGATTGCTTCGCAGATCTGTTAGGAATTCCAACGGTCTGGGTGCCGCACTCCTATTCGGGATGCTGCCAGCATGCGCCGGACGAACATCTGCTGACGCCACTTGTCGCAGAGGGTCTTGCAATCATGGCGGGCCTGTTCTGGGACCTCGGCACGGACGACCGACCCGAACGCTTTTGAACCTGCCAACACAAATACAATGAGGGGGACAATCATGAATGCAAAATGGACGGAACTGGTCGCAGCATTGACGCTTGCAGCATTATGCGCGACGCCAGTCTTGGCTGAGGACTTACCTGAAGTGCGCATCGGAACGGATGGCGGCTATCTTCCCTGGACCTCGATGACGCCTGCGGGAGAACTGACCGGTTTCGATATTGAACTGGCAAGGCTCGTGTGTCAGCGAATGCAGCGCAGCTGCCGCTTCACCGCCCAACCCTGGGAAGGACAGATTCCCGCTCTTGAGCAGGGCAAATATGACATCCTCGTCGGTGGGATATCGATCACCCCAGAGCGGCAGAAACGCCTTGCCTTCACGCAGAGCTACGGCAACCTCCCGATCAATTTTGCGGCCGCCAAGAATTCCGGCCTGAACGGGAAAAGCTCCTGGGCAGAGCTCAAGAATGCGCTGGTAGGCAAGACGGTCGGCGTCCAATCCGGCACGCAAAGTCAAAAGTTCATGGACAATGAACTGAAGGGCGAAGTTAACGTCCGCCTCTACGACAATCAGGACAGCCTCAATCTCGACCTATTGGCTGGAAGGATTGACGCCGCACTTGCGGGGCGTTCCCCGTGGATAGCTCTCACGGGTTCGTCACAAGGCGAAACGATCGAGATCCTGTCACCCAATCTTGATTTCGAGCAGTTCGACTATCTCGGCGTCGGTGTCGGCGGACTGATGCGCAAGGATACCGCGGTGCTTCGCAAAGCATGGGACGTGGCCCTTTGCCAACTGAAGAAAGACGGCGAAGTCACACGGATTTCGCAGCAATGGTTTGGTTTCGATATCTCGACCAAGGCCGACCCGAAAATCTGCGGGGAATGATTTTTGATGGCTGCGGACGCGTCCATTCTTCAAATGCTGGCCTGGGGCGATCAGGGCTGGTCCAGGCCGCTCCTTGTCGGACTCGGCGTCACCGTAACCTGCGCGAGCCTCGGCTACGTTCTCGGTGTCGCCCTTGGGTTTGCGATTGCACTGGCGAAGCTCGGAAGCAATCGCTGGATCGCGGGCGCAGCCAATCTCTATACGACGGTGATGCGAGGAGTGCCGCCCTTGCTCGTCATTTTCCTTCTCTTTTTCGGAACCAACGGGGCGCTGATGTGGGTCGCGCGCGGTTTCGGTTACACCGGCTACATCGAGATAGACGCGTTTTCGGTCGGCGTGATGGCCGTCACCCTCGTCTCGGCATCCTATAGCTCCGAAGTGTTCCGCGGCGCGCACGGCACCATTCCAGCCGGGCAGTTTGAGGCTTTCGCCGCGCTCGGCCTTCGTCCGTTTCTGGGACTCTATTTGGTCATCATGCCGCAAATGTTCCGGCAGGCCCTGCCGGGCCTGGGCAATGTCTGGATCATGGCCATCAAGGAAACGACACTGCTTTCCGTGATCTCTGTGGCCGAGCTTATGCGGGTCGTCGGCCTCGCCGGGCGCACGACCGGACAACCCTTCGTCTTTTACGGCGCCGCGACTGTCATCTATTTCGTGCTTGTCGCCGTATCCTCGCGGGTGTTCGTCGCCGTCGAGAACAGAATGCGCTGGGGCTGATCATGGATTTCGAAACGACACTACACGTTGCTAGCGAACTGGCTGGCGCAATCTGGGTCACATTGGCACTGGCGGCAGCAACCCTCCCACTTGGTTTCGTCCTGGCGGGTATTGCCACTTGGGCGCGTGCTTCGCGTCATGGGTCTCTTCGGGCTATCGCATCAGCCTATGTTCTAGCGTTCCGCTCCACGCCGCTGCTGGTTCAGATCTTCGTACTTTACTATGGCCTCAGCCAGTTCGCATGGCTGCGCGAAAGTCCAGCATGGATCCTGTTGAGGGAGCCTTTCGCCTGTGCTGTGATCGCCATGAGCCTTTGCTCGGGCGCATATACGGCCGAGGTGATGCGCGGCGGTCTGGCCGCCGTGCCCAAAGGCGCGATCGAGGCAGCCCGCGCGCTGGGACTGTCGTCGATCAAGGTCTTTTTTCTCGTCACCGCTCCGATAGCTGTGAGACGCGCTTTGCCGGCCTACAGCAACGAGATCGTCGTGTCGCTCAAGGCGACGTCGCTTGCCAGCACCATCACGGTGATGGAACTGACCGGTGTAGCAAAGGATCTGATGAGCGAGACCTTCGCCGTCATCCAGGTATTCTGCATGGTAGCCGCCATATATTTGATCATCAATTCGGCACTGATCCTCGGATTGCGTTTGTTGGAAATCTACCTTGCTCCACCACACGAGCGGCCGCTTAGGCATCAGCGCGGGAGAAATCGAAGGACTGAAGTAAGATCAGCGGATGCATGAGTTGAAGCCAAGCGAATTCAAAACTTGACGTTTTTGAAGGGAGTTGAACCTTCGGACCAGCCATAGTTCAGATTTCAAAGCCTCCCCACGATCGTAATCAAGGGCGACGATTTTCCGAGATGCTGCCAAGGTCATTCACCTTGAGACGAGAAACGCCACGCATCGACGATGACCCGTTTTCGCTTTAGCTCATGCGCGACGAGTATTTGTGGATATGGAAACCTTAGCCGGTGCGTACCCCAACTGCCTGATAGTGCGGATTGAGGATCTTGCCCATGAGTAGGTGCATCCTTGCCATAGGAAAATTGTCGGCAAATCCGACCGTTCGCGCTTCCCGTAATTCCAAATGAAGGACACGCCCGGCGAAGCGAAACGCGGTAGGCAGCGGACCGTGCAAGGTGAGTTTGACCGTCCCATGGCCGACTAGCCGCAGCTCCTGTTAACCTTTCGTTAACCATATTTTCCGAACCTTCTGCCCGGGGGCTTTCCGCAATCTCTTACGGAAGGAAAACAGCATGAGGCTCGTGACATTGTCAGGAAGAATTCTGGAGCACAGCCACCACACCTTGATCGTGATGAGGGATGGCAGCACCTGTCAGGCCGTCTGCGTGGTCAATGACAGCGTGATCGGCGATATTCGTTCCAAGCTCACGTTGCTTGAGAGGATCGCCAGCCGAAAGCTCGATGGCGGAGAATTCGCCTTCGACGGTCGCATCTGGATCACCGCTTCCGACCTACCCGAGAGGGCAGATACCATGCGGCATTGATCATCGTCTATCGTACTTGCATCCCGAGCTTCATCTGTAGGGATTGATGGCAAAGGAACCGCCGAGCCCGTTTTGAGCAACTGTAACAGGCGAGAATTGTAGCCCTTGAAGGGATACGAACCCAAAACCCACAATTTAGGGTAGGCGGCATAAGGCTCGACTATGGACTTTGAGTTAGTCTCCGGCCCTGCCAACGCACTGGGTAGAGATCGTCGAAGCGTGCGAAGCCACAGAACGTTCTCGGAAGCCGCCAAATAGTTTCCGTGTTTTTCGGTATGGTCGGGTGCGACCAATTCAATTGTGGTCGGTTACCAACGTGACAAGCACGTGGTCAGTCTTGCTCCATGGAAACTTGGTCCATTCGTATTTGCCGCAACATGTTCCGTCCAGCGATCAGCAATTCAAACAGGAACGCGACAAGCGATCCGATAAGCGAGACGATGGCACCACCAAAAAACCAGAAGAGATTTTCTTGGCGCAGTCCTATGGCAAGAGCGCCAGCAAGCAGATTTAGGATTGCGCCGCCCGTGCAAATGCCGGCCATCACCCCAAGCACGACCGCAACCTCCAGTGCAAGTGCCCTTCGCCGCAGATACGCGATCTGCATGCGAAACAACTTGCCCTGCTTACCCCTATCCGCGACCTCGTTCAGCCGGTCCGAAACTCTCCCGAGGCGAATGGTGTAGATACTGACAAAGCCTGCGGTGCCAGCCAACAAAAACACCGGCGCAAGGGATGTTTGTATGACAGAGGCATGGTCTGTGACGATAGGCGGTGTGTGCAAGAGTACCTCTCAGAAACAAATTGAACTGCGATGCATCAAGCTTTGACAGCGGTAGATGTCGTCCACGACGTAACGCAGACCCGCCGGAACCTTCAGCCCACCCAACCCGCTTGACGTCAACAATCCAGCCCGCCTGGGTGCAGCATTCGCCTTGATGGGCCGAAAGCCATATCGGCCATATTTGTGGGCGAGCGCTGTGATGCTGGCGGTCAATGCCGCCTCATCATCCGCTGTCTTAGCGACTTTGCGCTGCGTGGAACGACGCTCAAGAACAGTGCATACCTGACAAAGCTTCCAGACGATCTCTTCCGCCTTGTGTCTTTTCGCCGCCATTTCAATGTCCTTTTGCGGCTTACAAGCCATACTTCAAGAAGGACCACTTTTCAGGGGGCAGACCAATCTCCTCACGGTCCAGCGGCTGGGCCGGCCCTCGGCACTGATGAAGTACAGCACGCCATATGCGACGATCGTGAAATCGACAAGGAAGGCAGCAAAATAACCTTCTATCCAAGGCTCCCCGAGATTAGTTAAATACAGATAGACCATAAATGCCTTCTCGAAGGTGCTGAACACCATGGTCTCAAATCGTAGCCACGGACGGAACCCCGCGACCACCATCAGTGCGCCAATTCCGAAGATCATGATTCCCCAGTGTCGCAGAGCAGGTACGCTCGAAGAGGTGAAATCGACAAGTCCACCGAGCATCGGTGTGATGAGTTTGATGTCGAGCGCGAACGGCAATGTCCCACAGGTCGCCAAACCGAAGACGATGAGAAACCATTTGATGGTTTTGGAAATGAACTTGTTCAAAGTGCACATCGTTATCCGCCGAAAAAGATTGGAAGCGAGCTGTAAAAAGATGGAGCAAGACGGTCCGCCCGGGCGACACACCGCAGATGTCATTTCATCAGGGCTGTCACCCGATCCAAGACAGCGGAAAAGCCTTTCAGGGAAGCCGACAACGAGATCGGTTCGTTGGTATTGTTAGCCTTGGCCATCATCTTGAGCACCGCTCCGGTCCGCAGCTCGGCAAGGGCTGCACCGTGGACGCAGCTAACGATCCAGTCCGCGTAGGTTTCCTGCAGAGAGGACGCACCGCCCGGCAGCGGGGCGTGCTCCTGCGCGAACGTTTCACCAATGGCCAGGACCACCAGGCAGAAGGTAGCGAAGATTGTCCGATTCGACCGGAACCACGATGATAAGCACTGTCTCAAGGCCCCTGTCTCCCCTCAGAACTTATAACCCAAGCGCAACGCGCCGCCGTGGCTCGTGTAGGTGTCGGAAAACGAACCCTGGTAGTTCAAGCGCAAACTGAAGCCGTTGTCGCTCGCCAGATCGACGCCGGCGGTCAGCCGCCCCACCACGTCGCCCAGCGGCACCTCACTGCCGAACGTGCCTATCCCGGCGGGCGCATTGGCCAGCCGTGCAGACGTATCCCAGCTATCTGCGCTGCTGAAGCTCACTCCGGCGGCCGCGAATGCCCGCATGACCGTTGTCTTGTTAACGTCAACTCGCGTACCGACTTCAATGGCCGGAGTGGCGTGGAAGCTCCATTGGCCGGCATCATCGACCAGGAGGTCGAGGGTGCCGGCTCCCGACTCGCGATAGCCATTGGCATGCGAATAGATCAGGTCAAAGTCCACCAGAGGCCGCACATAGTAAGGATCCTGCGCGAAGGTATAGGCTGCGCGCACGCGGGTGCTGACATTGCTAACCTCAGGGTCGCCTTCGGCCTGGCCGGCGAAATCAGGAATCCGGATCGTGCGAGTATTGTCGTACCAACCGTAGCTGCCGGCAACGGCACCCGACAGCAACCAGGGGCCGCTCTGATGCTTCAGGGAAACACCGGCGTAGAGGATGTCGCCGTTGGCGTTGACCCGGGCGTCGTCGCCGCGGATGGAACTGCGGTCATAGCCGCCAGCGAAGCCGACGAACCAGTTCGGCGACACCTCGACCTGGGCGCCGGCTTGCAGGGCATAGGTCGTGGTGTCGAAGCCCGACACGCTGGCGCTGGTCTTCTGGTCGAGCGTCTGTGCGCCGGCCTGAGCCCAGCCACACTCCGTCTCCGTCAGGAACGAGGTGCCCGCGGCAAACACGGGGCAGCTGAGCAAAAGGTCGAGGTGCTGCTGCGTCATGGCGATGCTGCCGGCCGCAGCTGCACCGGAGACACCGGGCGACATGTCTGACAGAGCTGCTCCATAGCTGCCCGCATCGCCGTCGGCGAGAGAGCCGAGCGTGCCGAACAGTGTGCCAAAGGAGCCGCCGCCGGCATCCCAGATCTCCTGCAGGTGACCTGCGACTCTATCCTGGCCGTCGTTTAGCGCGACGCCGGGCTCGGCGAAGTGGGCCGACTCAGCCGAAACCGACAGCTCGTTTCCTGCCCGGGTGATGGCATAGTCGAAGATTGCCGACTGGGCGCTCAGCGAATGGTCCAGGGTGCCTCCGACGGTGAGGAACGGCAGACTGATGTCGGGCAGGACGCTGATGGCGTTCACCGCGAAGTTGCCGTCCAGCGTAGCGTCACCGTCGATGGTCAGCCGATCCATGCGCGAGCCGGCGAAGTCGGCGGTGAGCCCCAGTATGCCACCCGCGTCCTGCGTGAGGTCGCCAGTGATTCTGGTGGCGTCGATGCCGTCGGAATGACCGATCATCAGCCGGCCATGATTCATCACGTCAGCCTCATAAATCTCCGCATCCGTAAGCAGGCCGCCGGCCTCATTGATCACGGAGACGGCCATGCTGCTGCCGAAGCGGGCCGCCACCGGCAAGTTGTCGTCGTCGGATACGACTTTGCTTTCGATGAGATCCCCTCTCACGCTGCCGCTGATCGTGCCGGAGTTAAGAACGGTCAGGGTGCTGCCGACGGGCGAGCTTCTGCCGACTGTATAGTTGACGGCAAGGCCTGAAGCAGCCGAGACGCTGCCTCCGGAATTGACGGTCACCACGTTGTATTTCCCAGCCGAAACCCAGACACCGGCGCCGTTGTCGGAGCCGCCGGTGACGGAACCATTGACGGTCACATTGATCTTGCCGTTGTTGTCCGTCCCTGCATCGCTCTGCGCGAACATGCCGATCGAGTCTTTGCCGGTCGCCTGGATAGTTTTGCCAGCATCGAGGGTGACCGTCACATCGCCGCTGTTGCCGGCCGACGAGAGATTGCCGTTGGAGCCGATGAAAGCACTGGTCGCGTTGCCGCCGAAACCGCCGCCGCCGCCGATCGACTGCAGCAGCACACCATAGGCGCTATAACCAGCGGTACTGATGCCGGCGGTGCCGTGGTCACTGTCGAAGGTGACGTCGACCGTGCCGCCATTACCGCCCGCACCGCCACTGCCGCCAACACCGACGGTGATGTTGGCCGTTGCTTGGCTGCCGGATGCGGTGGACGTGCCACCGGCACCGCCACCGCCGCCGATCGATTGGGCGACGATGCCGTCTGCCCAGTCGCCCGTGGTGGCAATGTGCCCGCCATGCGTCAGCGTCACCGTGTTGCCATTGGCGGCCGTGCCGCCACTCCCACCGTCGTCAATGGTGCGCCGACACTGACGTTGAAGCAGTAGCCATGTCCATCGCCGTCTTCGCTGGCGCATTCGCTGCCACCCTCGTCGTCGAGCGGCTCGGAATCGTCAGAAGTAGCCTGCCCTACCGAGCCGCCTAGCCCGCCGCCACCGCCGATCGACTGCGCGAGCACCCCGTCCGCATCTGCGCCAGAGGTATTGATTTTACCCCTGGTGGTGACTGTGGCCGTGCCCGCCGTCCCGCCACTGCCGCCAGTCCGGCCAACGGAAACGCCGACAGATGCGGAGAAAGCACCGCTGCCCCCTTCGGATTCTTCGGCTTCCTCGCCGCCGGGCAGGTCGGCGCTGGCCGAT